>JAHEFN010000250.1 GCA_024640185.1 Gemmatimonadota bacterium
GCATGCCTGGCTGAGGGAGGCGCTCGAGGCCGGTTGCACGATCGTCAACGGGCTCCACGTCTTCCTCGGCGACGACCCCGAGCTGGCGGAGACGGCGCAGCGGCACGGCGGTGAGATACACGACCTTCGCAGACCACCCCGAGGGCTCCAGGTCGCCAGCGGCAAGGCGAAGTCCCTCGAACCGCTCGTGGTGCTCACCGTCGGCACCGACTGCAACGTCGGCAAGATGACCGCCCAGTTGCAGCTGGTGGAGGGCCTCAATGCCCGCGGCCTCCGGACCCGGTTCGTCGCCACCGGCCAGACCGGGATCATGATCGAGGGATGGGGCATCGCGGTCGACGCCGTGGTCGCCGACTTCATCGCCGGGGCCACCGAGAAGATCACCCTGCAGGGCGCCGAGGGCGCCGACGTGGTGTTGGTGGAGGGGCAGGGGAGCATCAACCACCCCGGCTACTCGGGCGTGACCCTGGGGCTGCTGCACGGGAGTTGCCCCGATGCGATGATCCTCTGTCACCAGGCCTCACGGAAGTACATCGGTGACTATCGCAAGGCCGCGTGGCTCGAATTGCCGCCGCTCGCCGAGTACGTCAGGATGTACGAGGCGGTCGGCAACATGGTTCACCCCACCCGGGTCGTGGGCATCGCACTCAACACCTACGACATGACGGAGGCGGAGGCGCGGGACGCCTGTCGCCGGGCCACCGAGGAGACGGGGCTCCCCGCCACCGACCCGGTGCGCTTCGATGCCACACCACTGCTCGACGCGATCGCAGCGGCGCACGACGCCAAGAAGGCCGTCAGGGCCTGACGGTGGACAAAGTTGCCCTGACATCGAGATGAGTCCCCTGACTCGCTACCGCCCCACCCCCACCCGGAACGCGACGAAGAGGTCGTAATGGGTCCGCGGGAGGGTCTGCTGCCCGAAATCCCCGAACCGGGCACCCTCCCGATAGTGATTGCGCAGCACACCCGCCTCGATGGCTGGTCGACCCGCGGTCTTCCATGAGGCACCGACGGCGAGGGCGAACATCGTCTGCCGGTGCTCCTGGTACCGGGTGACGTACTGGTCATCGCCTGCCGCGCCACCGGAGAAGATCGTCGAGAGGCGGAGTTGGGGTTCCCAGTCGCCCATGTCGCGGCCGTAGATCAGGCCGAGGTTGGCGGGGAGCGCCAGCCACCCCTGTGCGACGACGGTGAGGTGGTCGCGCGAGTCGGGGCCGAGGGTGGCCAGCTTGAGGTAGGGCATCAGCAGCGCATACCGGTCGCCGAGGCCATCCTGATAATAGAACCCGACGGGCAGTCCGATCTCGACCCGATCGGAGAACCCGACCGATGGGGTGAGGTAGGCCAGGTAGTCGTTCCCCTGGGGCTCGGCATTGCGTGGCTGGTCGTTGAGGTAGGTGACCCCGGCGTCGAGGTGCAGACCGGGATCGATCCGGGCCGTCTGGAAGGTCGGGAAGCAGGCGGCGAGCGCCAACGCGAGGGCCGGCAGGATGGGCCTCATGGCAGGAACATTACCTTGATCCGGTGTCCACCGGCCACCACCTCCCCTCGGAGCCCTGATGCCCCTTGTCCTTCTCTTCGTCATGCTGGCCCTCCCGGGGCCGGTGTGGGGACAGGTGGTCCGCGGTCGGGTGGTCGATGGTGCAGGTGCCCCGGTGGGCCACGCGCTGGTCCAGATTCGTGGCGACTCCATCACCTTCAGCGCCCAGGTAGTGACCACGGCCAGCGGCAACTTTGCGATTGCCGTGCCGCAGCCTGGTCGCTACACCGCCAGGCTCGCCGCGATCGGGTTCGAGCCGCGGGCCGTTGCTGCCTTTGACACGCCGACCGGCGGTCGGCGCCTCGAGGATCTCGTGATGACCCGGGCGGTGCTCACGCTCCAGGACATCGAGGTGGTGGCCTCGTTCACGCGATGTGGCGCCGGTGGAGGGGGAGGGGAGGTCCTCGGTCGATTGCTCGACGCGGCCCGCACCTCACTCGAGGTGATGTCCGCAACCCTCGATCAACGGGGCAGCGGCTTCCGGGTCAGTGCGATCGCCCGCCGGGCCGTCGCAACCCGCGCCGATTCGCTCATCGTGGCCGACACCGTCATGGGGACGATCGTCGCCTGGCCGATCCAGAGCATCGATCCCGATTCGATTGCCAGGGTGGGCTTCGCCGTGCTGCAGCCGCTGCGTCCCGATGCCGGGCGGGAATGGTACGGACCGGACCTGCGGGTGCTCTTCTCGGAGTGGTTCCTCGCCTCCCACTGCTTCCTGGTCGACGGGGCCGTGAGCACCGACGACCTGATTGCGCTCACCTTCGCGCCGTCCGAGCGCCGAGGCGGCATCGTCGATGTCGCTGGCGTGCTCTGGATCGAGCGCGGCAGTCTGGCCCTCCGGCGGATGACCTTCGTGCATCGCAACCTGCCCCGGGGGATCCCTGCCGGGTCGGCGGGCGGCGAGATGCACTTCGCGATCCTCCCGTCCGGAGCGTGGATGCCGGTTGAGTGGCGCCTCTTTGCCCCCATCGAGGATGGCGACGAGCGGGCCCGGGGGGTGGCCGAGCGGATCGGTCGACTGGTGGCCATCCCCGAGGGGTGACGCGGTCGAGGTGCCTCGGACCGGAGCATCGTGTCACGGTGTGCCGAACGCGGTAACGGCCTGACGGCATCCTCGTCGCCATGATCGCGGTCATGTCGAGCCGCACCCTGATCGTCGATATCGACCCCGGCGCGCCGCCGATGGTCCGCGAGGTTCCCCTCATCATGCGGGTGCTGGGCCCGGGCCGGGCGTCGGTGCCCCTCGACGGCGTCTCCCCTGAGGAGGCCCTCGCCGAGTTGCTGGCCTCCGGGGTCGCGGTTCGTGGCTCGCGAGTGGTCGAGGAGCGGTGATTCAGGCTCGTCGCTTCTCGCGACTCGCCTCCCGGCATAGGTTTGTCGGATGATGTCTGCCCAACTTCCCGCCCTCTTCGCGCTTGCCGACGTCGGCCAGTCGGTCCTCGACTTCTTCGGGGTCGAGCTCGAGACCGCCCGCGTCTACGGCCTCAAACTGCTCTTCATCTGGGGGATGGCGTTCGTCGCGTCGCGTCTGGTGAAGATGGTGGCGCGCCGAATCATCGCCGCGGCCGATGACGGGGATGACGAATACCTGTCCTATGGTGAGAAGCGAGCGCAGACCATCGCGTCGCTGTTGCGGGGTGTGGGCGCGATCATCATCGTGGTGTTTGCCCTGATCCTCACCCTCGATGCCTTCATGGACATCGGCCCGCTGCTCGCCGGTGCCGGCGTGATCGGCCTGGCCGTTTCGTTCGGCTCCCAGTCGCTCGTCAAGGATGTTCTCGCCGGGTTCTTCATCCTGATCGAGAACCAGTTCGACGTCGGTGACGTGATCGAGGTGGCGGGGCTGGCCGGCGGCGTCGAGAAGATGACCCTTCGCGTCGTGATGCTCCGCGACGTGCACGGCGTGCTCCACATCATCCCCAATGGTCAGATCACCACGGTCAGCAACAAGACCCGGGGGTGGTCGCGCTCGGTGCTCGACATCGGCGTGGCCTATGAGGCCGATGTCGACCAGGCCATTGCGGTATTGCGCGACGAGGCCGCCGCCTTCGGGGGCGACAGCGCGTGGCAGTCGCGCCTCGACGGGATGCCCGAGGTCGCCGGGGTCCAGTCGCTCGGCGACAGCGCGGTGAGCATCCGAGTGCTCCTGCGAACGGCCCCCGGCTCCCAGTGGGAAGTCGGGCGGGAGTTCCTGCGACGGGCCAAGAACCGGCTCGATCGGGAGGGGATCGAGATCCCCTTCCCACAGCGCACGGTCCACGTCCGCCACCACGGCCCGGGTACCGAGGCCGCGGAGGTCCTCGGCGCGTGACGCTGCATCTCTACAACACCCTCACGCGTTCGGTCGATCCCTTCGCCCCGCTGGCCCCGCCGCGCGTGTCGCTCTACACCTGCGGGCCGACGGTCTACAATTACGCCCACATCGGAAACTTCCGGACCTTCCTCTTCGAGGATGTCCTCCGACGCTGGCTGGAGACGAGTGGGTTCGACGTCTATCACGTGATGAACCTCACCGACGTCGACGACAAGACCATCAAGGGCGCGACCGCGGCCGGGGCCTCGCTCAGTGCGCATACCGGGCCGTTCATCGAGGCGTTCTACGCCGACCGAGACTACCTCCGTATCCTGCCGGCTCACGACTACCCCCGCGCGACCGAGTTCATCTCGCCGATGATTGCCTTGGTTGAGTCCCTGCTGGCCAAGGGGATCGCGTACCTCGGTGACGAC
>JAHEFN010000251.1 GCA_024640185.1 Gemmatimonadota bacterium
ACCCGCACCGCCCGCTGGATCACGGCCGCACTCTCTCTCGTCCTGACCTTGGCGGGACGCCCGGCCATGGCCCAGGATGCGGCGCAGGCCCCCGCGTTCCCGCGGGTCGACAGCATCGTGGTCGAGGGCAATGCCCGGCTCACCTCTGAGCAGATCGGCACCGCCGCCGGGATCGTGCTCGGCACCGAAGTGACCTTCCGTGACGTGCAGCGGGCGATTCGGACCCTCTATCTCACCGGCCAGTTCGATGACGTGCGCATCGAGCAGCGCGCAGTCGACAACCTGGTGCTGCTCGCCATCGTGGTGACCGAGCGACCGGTGCTCCGTGGCTGGAGCGTCGACGGACCATCGAAGATCTCCGCACGCGACGTCCGCGATCGGGTCGCCCTGGCCGAGGGCCGCCCCCTGGATCGTGCGGCGCTCACGCGCTCGACCTTCGCGATCGACTCGATGTACCGCCACGCCGGGTACTATGCCGTCCGGGTCTCCAGTCGAATCGAGCCGACCGAGGATGGTGGGGTGCGCGTCGCGATCCGGGTCGACGAGGGGAACCGCGTCTCGATCTCGTCGGTCGACATCGTCGGCAACACGACCTTCAGCGATGCGGACGTCGTCGGGGCCATCGCGTCGAAGCCGGAGGGGTTCTGGTGGTTCCGGCCGGGCACCTACGATGAGGATGTGGTCGATGCGGATGTCCGCTCGCGGTTGCCCGATTGGTACGGCGACCGGGGCTACGTCGACTTCCAGGTCGTCGATGACACCCTCATGGCCGATCCTGACAACGGCAAGGCCACCCTGGTCCTCACGGTCGAGGAGGGGGAGCGCTACCGGCTGGGCACCGTCGAGATCGTCGGCAACCGCCACTACTCGACCGAGGAACTCGGCGCGCTGATCCCCTTCGTGCTCCCCGAGCAGATCAACACCGGCGCCGTGATCGGCACCACCTTCAATCGCGGCGAGTGGGCCACGGCGCAGGAGAAGGTCCAGGACGTCTACGCCAACACCGGGTACATCTATGCCTCGGTGGTGGCGGAGGAGGCCCGACGCATGGGCGCAGACTCCCTGCCGGTCCTCGATGTCCGGCTTTCGATCCAGGAAAACCAGCCGGCGTTCATCAACCGGATCGAGATCCTCGGCAATGACGTGACCCACGAGCGGGTCATCCGCGAGGCGATCATCATCGTGCCCGGACAGCTCTTCAACCGGGACCTCCTCGTTCGCTCCTGGCAGAACATCGCCAACCTGAACTTCTTCGAGCAGCCGATGCCGTTCCCGGATGTCGAGCCGCTCGCCAACGGCGACATCGACATCACCTTCCGGGTGACCGAGAAGCGGACCGGCAACATCAACTTCGGCGCCTCGGTGGGGCAGGGCACCGGACTCGGTGGTTTCCTCGGACTCGAGGAGCCGAACCTCTTCGGTCGCGGCAAGCGGGGCCGGTTGCAGTGGCAATTCGGCCGGAACATCAACGACTTCCAGTTGAGCTACTCCGATCCCGCGATCCTGGAGTCCCGGATCTCGGGTACCATCTCGGTCTTCAACTCCCGGCAACGATTCATCGTCGGCGACCTCGGTCGCCGGCAGCAGGAGGGTGGTTCGCTCCAGGTCGGCCTCCCCTGGCTCGGCTCGCGGTTCTCCCGCGTCTTCGCCTCCTACGGCTTCCAGCGGATTCGCTTCACCGAGGGTTCAGCCGCCCTGCAGTCGCGATTCCAGTGCTCGCCCTGTTCCCGCTCGACCATCGGCCTCTCCTTCCTGCGAGACAACCGGGTGGGGCTGCCGTTCCCCGTTGGGGGCTCGATGGCCAGCGTCAGTGTCGAACAGAACGGGGGGATCCTCGGCGGCACCGGCGACTACCAGAAGTTCGATCTCGAGAGTCGCTGGTACACCCAGCTCGGGACCGCGGGGGGCGGGGGGCAGGTGGGCGCCGGGATCCAGTTCACCCTCGGCGTGACGGCCAAGTCGGGCTTCATCACCGGTGACCCCGGGGGCTTCTTCACCGAGCTCTACTCGCTCGGCGGGGTACAGTTTGGCGTGCCGCTCCGGGGCTATGACGAGTTCTCGATCACCCCGGATGGCTTCGATCCGCGGGCGGCCTCCTCGACGGCGGCCGCGAACGCCTTTGGCAAGGCCTATGCGGCCTTCACGGTGGAGGCCGGGGCCCGCCTCTCGCAGGCCCTCTACTTCAACGCCTTCTTCGACGCCGGCAACGTCTACCGGAGTGTGCGATCCTGGGACCCCACGCGTCTCTACAGGGGCGCGGGGGTGGGCGCCGCGTTAGTTTCTCCGCTTGGCCCGATCGGGGTTGACCTGGGGTACGGGTTCGACAGGACCAACCTGCAGGGCCTGCCCGCCCCGGGGTGGAAGCTTCACTTCCGATTGGGCAACTTCTTCTGAGTCTCCCCGGAGACCGACCGCAGCACTCACACGAGGATCAGCAGCATGACGCGTATTCGATTTGCCCTGCCGGCTGTGGCCGCCATGACCATCGCCCTCCTGCCCGCCGTCGCGGCGGCACAGGCTTCCCAGCGGGTGGCCTACGTGGCCGTCCAGGCCGTGCTGCAGCGGACGCCGGGCTACGCCCAGGCGGAGTCGGTCTGGACCCAGGAGAGCGAAGGCTACACCCGACAGATGACCCAGCTGCAGTCGAAGATGGACTCGGCCACGGCGGTCTTCGAGCAGCAGTCGGTGATGCTTTCCGCGAGCAACCGGGCGACCGAGCAGCAGAAGCTGCAGACCCTGGCCACCACGCTCAACGAGCAGGTCAACACCCTGCGGCAGCAGGCCGCTGCTCGGCAACGTGAACTGCTCGATCCGATCGAGGAGCGGGTGATGGCGGTCATCGAGGGACTCAGGGCGGAGGGCAACTACTCCATCGTCTTCGACGTCAGCAATCAGGCGAGCACCATCGTGGCCGCCGACACCTCCCTCGACCTGACGCCCAAAGCCATCGCCCGATTGACCAGTGGCGGGTCGCCCGGAAACGACTGACGACGGTGCCAGTCACCCCACTCACCGCGCAGGCGGTCGCCGACCTTGTCGGCGGCCGCCTGTCTGGTCCCGGGGATGTCGCGCTGACCCGGGTGCGGTCGCTGGCGGCGGCGGAGGCGGTCGACCTCTCCCTCTGCGTCGGACCGCGGTGGCTGCCGGCGTTGGCGGCCACCGCCGCCGGCGCGGTCCTGGTGCCGCCCAGCCACGCCGAGGCACCGGGGCCCGCCTGCCGCATCGTCGTGGCCGATCCGATGGCGGCCATTGCGATCGTGGCGGAGGCCCTCCAGGCCTCCTCGGTGGGCGCGGCACAGGTCGATCCCACGGCCCGGCTCGGCCGCGGGGTCATCCTCGGTGAGGGTTGCCACGTCGGGGCTTATGCCGTCATCGGCGACGACGCGCGAGTCGGCGATCGCTGCGTGATCGGGCCGGGGGTGGTGGTCGAGGCCGAGGTCCGGATCGGCGATGACGTGCGCCTCGACCCCCGGGTGGTCATTCATGCCGGCACCATCCTCGGCGACCGGGTGCACTGCAAGTCGGGCGCGACCATTGGTGGCCCGGGGTTCGGCTTCCTCTCCACGGCAGCGGGTCACCAGCGTATCCCGCAGGTCGGTGGGTGCATCCTCGGCGCCGACGTCGAGATCGGCGCCAACAGCTGCGTCGATCGTGGCTCGCTCGATGACACCGTCATCGGCCGGGGCACCAAGATCGACAACCTGGTCCACGTGGCGCACAACGTCCGGATTGGCGAGCACTGCCTGATGATGGCCGGAGTCGGGATTTCCGGCAGCACCCGGATCGGTGATCGGGTGGTCCTGGCAGGGCAGGTGGGCGTGGTCGGTCATATCGAGATCGGTGATGGCGCCCGGATCGGTGCCCAGGCCGGCGTCATCAGTTCGGTGCCGGCGGGCGCCACGGTGTCGGGCTTCCCGGCGCGACCCCATCGCGCGTTCATGCGGGCGCAGGCGGCCCTGTACCGCCTCTCCCCCCACGTCGACGCACTCGAGCGACTCGTCGGTGGCGACGACGATGCCTAGGCGCACCCTGGCGGGGCCGGCATCGATGCGTGGTGTCGGCTTGCATACGGGAGCCGCCACCACCGTGGAACTGTTGCCAGCCGCGGCGGGCAGTGGCATCGTCCTCGAACGGACCGATTGCGAGCCGCCACTGCGGGTCTCGGCCCGGGTCGGCTCCGTCCAGGCCACGGAACGGCGGACCTCGCTCGGCGCCCGCGGTGGCGACGTCGAGACCGTCGAGCATTTGCTGGCCGTCATCG
>JAHEFN010000016.1 GCA_024640185.1 Gemmatimonadota bacterium
ATCGTCGACCGGAAGCGCGGCAACGTCAGGCTTCGCGACATCAGCGAGAGCGTGGCGGCGATTGCCGTGCGCGGACCGATGGCCGTCCAGAAGCTGGCGACCCTCCTCGAGCCGGTCCCACAGCGGGCGGGCGATCTCTGTCGCTCGCGCTTGGCCGGGATCGGGGTCTTTGCCGCCCGGGCCACCGACGACGGTCCCGACGGGGTCGATCTCTATTGCCGGTCGAGTGACGTCGAGTCGTTGCGCACGGCGCTCGGGAAGCTCGTCATCCCCTTCGTCGATGAGGCGACCTGGGCGCTGGTACGGCTCGAATGGGGCGTGGCACGGATCGGCGTCGAGATCGATCCTGACGACACCCCGATCGAGGCGTCGCTCGATCACCTGGTGGCACAGGGGAAGGGCGCGCCGTTCCCGGGCGAAGTGGCCCTGGACACCCGCCGCCGATCAGGCCCCCTCAAGCGACTGGTCGGCTTTGCGGTGACCGGCGACGAGGTGCCGCCGGTCGGGGCCGAGGTGTTCGTCAACGATCGTGCGGTCGACCGCGTGCGATCGGTGGCGGCGTCGCCCCGCGCCGGGGTGATCGGCATGACGGCTGTGCCGCAGGGCGCGGACACAGCCGACACGCCACTGGTGATTGTGGCCGGTGCGTCGCGCTGGGAGGCCCGGGTGATCCGGCCACCGTTCGTTCCGCGAGATCCCGTACGGTGACCATCCGGGTCGCGGTCCTGACGGTCTCCGACGGTTGTGCCGCCGGGGAGCGCGAGGACCGGTCCGGCCCAGTCGTGCTGGGCTGGGCGATGGAGGCCGGACATCAGGTGACCGACCGCAAGGTCGTTCCCGATGAGGCGTCGCTGATCGCCGAGGTGCTGGCCACCTGGGCGGACGACGACCTCGCCGATGTCATCGTGACCACCGGTGGCACCGGACTCGGCCCGCGCGACGTGACGCCCGAGGCGACCGCGTCGGTGATTGAGCGGATGGCCCCCGGGATTGCCGAGGCGATCCGGGCCGAGGCGCGGCCGACGGTTCCCACGGCCGCACTTGGCCGGGGCGTGGCCGGCAGCCGGGGTCGCGCCCTCATCGTCAACTTGCCGGGATCACCGGGGGGCGTGGCCGATGGTCTGGCCGTGCTTGCCCCACTTGTCCCTCACGCCGTCGCGTTGCTCGGCGGCGACACGGAGCACTGAGATGTCTGCGCAAGTGATCATCACGCTCGCCGATCTCGAGACGGCGGTACCGCTCGACAAGGCGCTCGAGGCCAGCGGCATCCATACCGCGGTCGTCAACTCCGCCGATGAGGGCCGCGCGGCGCTCGTCCGCGAGCAGCCGATGGTGCTGGTGCTCACCGGTGGCGTGCACGAACCGATCATCCAGGCGTTGGCCGAACGGGCACGCGAGCTCGAGGTGACCGTCCTCGCCCTGCTCGAGCCCACCGACACCGAGCGGACCGGTCGCGTCGCCCGACTCGGCGCCACCGAGGTCCTCACCAAACCGATCCCGACCGATGACCTCGTGGCCACCGTGTCGCGGCTGCTCGAGCGCCGTGACCTGCAGCGGCGGACCGGCATCGCCGGCGACTCCGGGCCGATCCAGGAAGTGCTCGTCAAGATCGAGCAGATGGCCCCGGTCTCCAGCACCGTCCTCGTCGAGGGGGAGTCGGGGACCGGCAAGGAGCTCGTCGCCAAGGCGATCCACGACCTCTCCCCGCGACGCGGCAAGCCGTTCATCGCCGTCAATTGTGCGGCGCTCCCCGAGACCCTCCTGGAGAGCGAGCTCTTTGGTCACGAGAAGGGCGCCTTCACCGGCGCCGCCGAGCGGCGCTTGGGGCGCTTCGAACTGGCCGATCAGGGCACGATCTTCCTCGACGAGATCGGCGAGATTCCGGCCTCGGTCCAGGTGAAGTTGCTGCGGGTGCTCGAGACCAGGTCGTTCTTCCGCGTCGGTGGCGTCGCACCGATCAAGGTCAACGTCCGGGTGGTGACGGCCACCAACCGGTCACTGAAGGACCGGGTCGCCTTCGGGGAGTTCCGCGAGGACCTCTTCTTCCGACTCAACGTCCTGTCGATCTACCTGCCGCCGCTCAGGGAGCGGAAGTCCGACATCCCGCAACTGGTGCGGCGCTTTGTGCGCGAGTTTGCCGCGACCCACGACCGGCCGTTCCCGGGGATCACCATCGAGGCGATGGAGCGGCTGGTGGCGGCGCCGTGGCCCGGCAATATCCGGCAGCTCCGCAACCTCGTCGAGTCGATGGTGGTGCTGGCCCCGAGCACCCCGATCAAGGCCGAGGACATTCCGGCCGACATCACCGAAGGCTACGGCTCGCTGTTGCCGGCCAGGATCGGGCACGTCGCCGACCGCGGTGGATCGATCGGCGGCCCCGAGTTCGAGTTCATCCTGCGGTCGCTGATGGAGCTCCGGGTGCAGGTCGAGGAGCTCCGCCGTCGGCTCGAGGACACCGACGAGGTCTCGCCGTCGATGGAGGTGATCGAGGTCGGGGAGGGCGCCACGCTGGCCATTCCGGTGGCGGCGGTGGGTGCGATCGATCCCGATGAGGAGGAGGAACTGCCGGTGGTGGTCTGGCGGGACGGCATGACGATGGCCGAGGTCGAGAAGGCCACCATTGTGGCCGTCCTCGAGCGGAACCGGGGCAACCGCCGTCGGGCGGCCCAACTGCTGGGGATCGGTGAGCGCACGCTGTACCGGAAATTGAAGGAGTTCGACATCGCCTAAGTTGTAGTCTGACTTGCCTTTGGGCCCGGTCACCTCTTGACTCCTCTCAACTGATTCCCCAACTTGTCAACCGGTACGCAGTGGCGCGTGCCCGCCTCCCAAGGGCCCCCGTTTGCAGCTCTCGGTCGATCCGTCGCGGTGCGTTGCCTGTCTCGCGTGTGTGCGAGTCTGCCCGACAGACGCGATCGCACTCCCGCCGGAAGCGCGCGCCGTCGAGATCGTCGCCGAGAATTGCATCCGCTGCGGGGAATGCATCCCGGCCTGTCCGCATGTCGCGATCGCCGGACGCGGGTCGGTCGAGCGGGCGTTGGCGATTGCGGAAGCCGGCACTGGGGCCCTGATCCTGGCACCAGAATCTGCCGCGTGGTTCCATCCTGCAACACCAGAACAGCTTGTCAACGCCTGCTATGAGGTGGGGTTCCGGCACGTCTCCCGGGGGGTCCTCGGCGACGAATTGGTGGCCCAGGAGTACCAGAAGCTCTGGGAGGACCCCGATTGGGGGACCCTGATCCGCAGCACGGATCCGGTGGTGGTGGCAGCAATCTCGGCCCATCACCCCGAACTGGTCCCCTATCTGGCCCCGATCACCTTCCCGGCGGTAGCCGAGGCGCGATTCCTGCGTCATTTGCTGGGGTCGGGGCTCCCGGTGGTCTATGCCGGGAACGAGGCCCCAGAGGAGGTGCCGGAGCTGGAGGCGGCCCTGACGTTCGGCGACCTGGAGCAGCTCTTTGCGCTGCGTGAGGTGCGGCCGGAGCAGATGCCGTTGACCTTCTCCCGGCTCCCGGCGGAGACCCGGCGGCACATCTCCGTGGCCGGTGGACTGCCGCTGGAGATGATCGTCAGTGGGTCGTCCAACGGGCGGCGGTTGATGACGGTACGGGGTCTCACCTCGCTGGATGCACTGGCGAAGGCGGTCAGTGAGGATCGCATGGACCTGGGCTTCGTCGACTTGCTGTCGCACTTCGGCGCGCTGGGTCATCCGATTCTCGGGCCGAAGGAGCAGCTCTATCGCCGCCGGCGGTTGCTGGCCCAGTACGAGCCGAGCCGGAGCCGCACGGCGGTGGTGCCCGAGCCGGCACCGGTGGAGATGGGTGGGGTGTTCCCGCTCGGCAGTCGTCGCGAGGTGCCGGAGCCGCAGGCGGTTCGGGCGATCCTCGAGTCGATCGGGACGGGGCCAAATGGGAAGCCGTGGGACTGCGCGGCGTGTGGGTACCTGACCTGCCAGCGCTTTGCCAATGCGGCGGCACTGGGTCGGGCGTCGCTCAAGCAGTGCGTGCCCTGGCTCTCCCGACGGGCGGAGGATGCCTCGCGCGACGCGAGTACCGACGCGCTGACGGGGCTGTCGAGTTACCGGTCGCTGCAGCAGCGGCTCGCACACGAGACCGAACGCAGCAAGCGGAGTGGGGAGCGGTTCGCGGTGCTGTTCTGTGACCTCGATCGGCTCAAGGAACTGAACGACCGTCACGGGCATGAGCGCGGCAATACCGTGCTGCGCGCCGTGGCAGATGAGATTCGTCGGACGATTCGCGCCACCGACTTGGCGGCACGATATGGCGGCGACGAGTTTGTGGTGCTGCTCACCAGTACCGACCGCGAAGGCGCCATGCGGGTGGGCGACGCCGTGCGGGAACGGATCGAGCAGGCCGGTGACAAGATGGGCTTCGCCACGGGGGAGATCTCGATCTCCATTGGCGTGGCAGAGTACGATCCCGCAGCGCCCCCGGATGGGCCGTTGCTGGAGGTGGCAGACAAAGCGCTCTACCTGGCGAAGGCCGCCGGCCGGAACACGATCGCCTGACGCATACCGCCATTGACCCAAGGATGGGCCGTGACCGCTTCACCTCAGCATGTTCCCGACAACACCGTGCCGCACGCCGGTGGGCCGATGGACTCCACCACTGATCCGTGGGGTGCCCGTCGGGCCGAGAACCTGCTCACCTCGCTCGAGGGCGTGCTGTCCGCCCGCTTGGTGACGACGCCCCTGGGGGAGGTCAGCGAGATCCACATCCTCGCGACCAACGCCCAGACGCCGAAGCAGGTGGTCCGCAACGTCGAGTCGGCGCTGCTGGCGCATCTCGGCCTCAAGGTCGACCACCGGAAGATCTCGGTGGCCCACACCGCCGAGGTGGCCCCACTCAAGGCGCTGGAACAGACGGCGATCCGGACTCAGGCCAACCAGCGGGCGGTGATCTTCGAGGACGTGGTGGTGGCGACAGGCTCCCGGTCGCGGACCGTGGCCGTGACGGTGACCCTCACCTGTGACGGCAACCAGGAGAACGCCACCGAGGAGGGCCCCGACACCCCGCGGAACCGGGTCGAGACCACGGCACGCGCCACGGCGCGGGTGGTCGAACGGCTCCTCGACCGCCATGGACTGGCGCTCGAAGGCACTCAGATGGTGCAGGCCTTCGACCGAAACTGGGTCATGGTGGGGGTCCAGGCGATCGGTGGGCGGCAGAGTACCCTGCTGGTCGGCAGCGCCGAGGTCAGGGAGAGTGCCGAGCATGCCGCGGTCTTCGCGGTGCTCGATGCAACGAATAGATGGGTTGCTGCACGGCGGGTGGCATAACCCCTGCTGTGTGTATCGGCGGCAAGAGCCGTCGATTCATCCGAGGTTGTGAAAGGAGTATGGGGGGAGACACTCGGTCTGGCTAACGAGCGAAGTTGAGCGGTCCAAAAAGCGAAGCGTCCGGTGAGTCATAGCGGGACTTACCACCTCTCGAAGGACTTTAGTTGTACGTGAGGGGAGGTGACGCATATGCTGGAATGGTTGGCCGCTGCTGTTGATTTCATCGCAAGCATTTTCCGCGCTGAGACTGCTAGCTGGGACTAAACGCCAGTGATTGAGTGTCTCCCCCCAAGGTCTACCATGCGTCCAGCACTCCGTAACTACGTAATCGGAATGGTCATCGCCTCGGCCGCTGTGCTGTGGGCGAATACCCGGGTTGACTACCCGGCTGTTGATGCGTGGGCGCTTTTCAGCTTGGGCTTCCTTGGAATCCTCCTCGAAATCACGAGGACGCACCACAAGGAGTCTGGGTTCAGCGGTTCTCTTGCATTCGTGTTCCATCTTGCCGTTGGGATCATCCTGGGTGGATTCTGGGGCGCGATTGCCGCAGGTTCTGCGAGGCTGGTCTCGCAGCTGTACTTCCGTACGCCTCTCATCAAGGCCGCATTCAACGTCGCTGAGAGAGTGGTCACGGTCGGTGTGACCTTCTTGGTGTACTCCGCCATGGGCGGCAAGACTCCGCCAGACTTCATCTCCCCGACCCTTTCCGCTACAGTGCCGTTCAATGAGGCTCTGAGCGGTGTCGGTGTGTTCTTTACCGCCGCACTGGCGTACTTCCTCATCAATTCAGTGACTGTCAACACCGTTATCGCGATCGCCAGTGGTAGGCCAGTCATGTCTACATGGCGCTCGAATACGGTTTGGGTTCTTGGATACGACCTCGCGGCCAGCTCGTTGGCATTGGTTGTCACTTGGCTGTTCTTGCTCTCTGATGCATCGGCTGGAGTCGGGAGATTTGCCTTCCTACTGGTAGGTCTCTTGCTTGTTGGGGTCCGCCACATCTACGGCAAGTTGAACTCACTCGAGGCTGTTCACGCGGAGCTCGATCGAGCGTATGAAGAGCTCGAACTCAATGTCCGTGAGCAGCTGGCCATGATGGTTAAGGCCATCGAAGCTCGAGATCCATACACGTCAGGCCATTCACGACGCGTGTCAGGACTTTCAAGGGCGATTGCCATCGATGCTGGCCTTCCCGAAGATGAAGTCCTGCTGATCGAGAACGCTGCTCTCCTCCACGACGTCGGCAAGATCCACGAGGAGTTTGCCCCGCTGTTGCAGAAGGAGGGCAAGCTCACTGAGGAAGAGTGGGCAATCATGAAGACCCACTCGATCAAGAGCGCAGAGCTAGTCTCGCTCTTCTCAAGGTTCCAAGGCTACGTCGTGGCATGTGTCCGGCACCATCATGAACGGTGGGACGGTCGGGGCTATCCAGATGGTGTGGTAGCAGAACAGATCCCGTTGGGCGCTCGGATCATTGCTATCGCTGATACTGTCGATGCGATGACCACAAACCGACCGTACCGTCAGGCCCTTGGGATCGACGTGGTACTCTCCGAGCTCAATAAGGGCCGTGGCACTCAGTTCGACCCCGATCTCGTCGAGAGAGCCGTTAACTCGGTGTCCTTCCGACGCCTCATCGCGGATCCGAGCCAGATCCCCGATCATATTCCAGCTCCGAGGAAGCGAACCAGAAATAGGACTGCTTCAGACAGCATGTAACACTGCTGCTGGTTAGCACACGAAGTCTGTTGTTTGCGGTGCTCCCGAGCGGGGCACCGTTTCTCGTTGGGGGACTGATTTGAGGGTGAGTTGAGCATTCGGTGCCAAGCTTCGAACTCCACCAACAAGGAGCGGAGCATGTACAACCGTCATCTTCCCGAAGGCCGAGTCCTGACACTTGCTGCACTGTTGATCGCGATCCAGGAGGGTCTTTCTGAGGCCAGCGTGGTCTTGGCGGCCCTGGCAGCTGAGATGGGTATCCCCGGCGACCCCCCGCGACCATCTCCACCCGTGAGGCATCCATTACAGTAGGCCGGGGCATGGCTGCTTCACCGGTCTACTGCAGCAACATTCTCTCCCTTGCGACCTCCCGGTCCAGCCCCGTATTGGCGGCGGACCGCGGAGGTTCGCTTTGTTGGGGCCTTAACGGCTGATGCCCGCCCTGCGTCTACCCCACATGACAGCACCCTACTGGCCCACTGTGGCCCCGCTAGCTCTGACCGCCCTCCTGGCCTGTAGCTCCTCGCCGACCGCCTCGCCGCCCCCGGGTGGGGACGTGACGACCCCATACCCGATTGGCCATCAGGCTGTGGCCGGGGCGCCGACGAGCTATCAGGGCCTGCCGCTCACCCTCGTCTCCCGGCCGGGCCCGTCGATCACGCCGGTCGACGGCATCATTGGGGTGGTCTGCATCGGAATGAGCAACTCCAGCCAGGAGTGCAGCGCTTTCATCAATGCCCTCGGCGGTTCGATGGGTGTCGAAGTGAACCCTGCCGTCCGGGTGGTCAACTGCGCGGTTGGCGGCCATGCCCTCGAGAAGTGGAATGACTCCGCCTTTGACGGCACGCTCTGGGACGACTGCATCAATACCAAGCTCCCAGCTGCCGGTGTCCGCCCCGACCAGGTGCTGGTGCTCTGGCACAAGGCGGCCCACCAGTTTGCATCGGGGCAGGTGTTCTTTCCCAATCCCACCAGCGACTACTTCGACTTTCAGTCGAGCCTCACCACCTTTGCCCAGCGGGTGACGATCGAGATGCCATCGGTCCGCGCGGTGTACACCACGTCGCGAAGCCACGGCGGCTTCACCGCCAATCCGTCACGCGGCGAACCGCTCAGTTATGAGGAGGGCCACGCCCTCAACACCTGGCTCGCGAGTCACGCCTCATTGGGCGGTGTCTGGCATGGCTGGGGTCCGTATATCTGGGCTGGCAAGTGCGGTGAGGGGCTCGATGGCATCGATGGGCTCTGCTACGTCCGCGACGACTACGTCGCCGATGGGGTGCACCCATCGGAGAGCGGCAAGGCCAAGATCGTGGCGGCGCTCCATGCCCGGTTGATGGAGGAGGCATGGTATCGGGGCGGGTGAGCAGTCCCCTGCCGCTACGCTGGTGCCCTGTAACCTCCCGGCGGCAGGTCCCGTAGGTTCCTCAATGACCACTCGCATCCTTGCCTCAGCCCTGCTGGCCGCCTTCGCGGCCCTCCCGCTCACCGCCCCGGCCCAAGGGGCCTCACCGGGCGAGCCGGCGGGTACCATCCTCGTCGCCAACATGAACGACAACACGGTCTGGCTGATCGACGCCGCCACCGGAGCTCGGCGCGCCGAGGTGAAGACCCACATCGCGCCGCACGAGGTGGTGCTCTCGGCCGGTGGTGCCATCGCCGCGGTCACCAACTACGGCCTGCAGCAGGGCCCCGGCAACCTGGTCCAGTTTGTCGACGTGGCCACCGGAGCGGTGACCCACGAAATCGAGGTCGCGGGGTATCAGCGCCTCCACAGTGCCGCCTTCCTCCCCGGCGACTCGCTGCTGGCGATGTCGTCCGAACGGACTGGCGAGGTCCTGATCGTCGGTGTGCGCGACGGGGCGATTCGCCGCACGCTCAAGAGCGGTGGTCGGGCGACCCACATGCTCTCGCTCGGCGGGAAGTGGATCTACGTCGCCAACATCGTCGATGGCACCGTCTCCCGCGTCGACCCGAACGGCGTCGACTCGACACGGACCTGGCCGGCGGGCTCCCGCACCGAGGGTGTGGTGGCCACTCCCGACGGCCTCGAGGGATGGACCGGCAGCATGGACGCGGGCGTGGTGACGGGCGTGCGCGGCGACAATGGTCAGGTGGTGGCACGGATCGAGGGGCTCAAGGTCCCCTATCGGCTGGCGGTCACTCCCGACGGCGCCACCATCGTGGTCAGCGACCCCGAGGCCGGCACTGTGGTGACGATCGACCGGAAAGCCGGCACCATCATCCACTCGATCGACATCAACGCCGCCTCCCAGGCGGCGGGGCTCGGCACGGCGCCCTCGCCACAGGGGTTCATGCTCTCACCTGACGGCAGGTGGGCCTACGTCTCCGCCAACGCGATCAAGCGGGTGGCGATCGTCGACATCGTCGCCGGCGAGGTGGTGCGGTTCGTGGAAGCCGGCAACGCCCCCGACGGTATCGCGTTCTCGCCGGTCACCGGCAGGTAGGTAGCGCATGGCGACACTACCCCTCGCGCGACTGGCACTGCCGATGCTGCTGCTGAGTACCGCCGCATGCGATTCTGTCCTCGTCTGCACCGAGGAGCTCCGACTCGGGGTCACCGTGACCGTGCGAGACGCGGTCACGGAGCAGCCGGTGCTGAGTGGGGTCCGAGGTGCACTGCACGAGGGCAGTTTCGTTGACTCGCTCTGGGTCATCACCGACATCGAAGGCAACATCGCGTCCCTCGTCGGTGCCGCCGAACGGGCCGGGACCTACCGGATCGAGCTGGTGGCGGAGGGCTACCATCCATGGTCCCGGGACGGCGTGGTGGTCACCGCCGACGAGTGCCACGTCAACCCGGTGGCCGTACAAGCCGATATGGTGCCACTGGGGGAGCGATAGCGGGCGTGCCGCACGTTGCTCGGGCAGCCGACCGGCTCGTCTCGGCACGACGCCGACCACCCCACTCCCGATTGCCCCCTCACCGGTCGACACTTAGCATTACTCCAATGGCACGCCTCATCCTGACCCTCGCCCTGGTGCTCTACCAGGCCCAGCCACTGGCTGCCGTGTTGCTCTGTCAGCAGCACGAGGCGATGTCGCATGCCGCCTGCAACGAGATGGCCCCGGCCGATGGTGCGGCTTGGGCCGCGGGGAGCGACGCCGGGCAGATGACCGGCTGTGGCGCCCTGTCGCACTGTGCCACCCCGGCCCCGGTCGCGGTGCCGACCGCCGGACTGATCATTGCCGCCGTTGACCTGTCCCAGGGCGGCGCGCCGACGCTGGCCACCCGACCGATCGAGTCGAGCCGCGCACCGCCGTTCCACCCTCCCAAAGCCTGACCTCTCCCCAATCCAGTTCGTGACCCGTCCGTCGGCTTGGCCGACGGGCATCACCTGATCTGTCGCGGAGTCGCCTCCGCGGGATAGAGGACATGCCACATCACATCGTGCCGTCGGCGCTCGCCATTGCGACGCTGATGATTGTACCGACCGCGTCGCCCCGTGCGGGCGCGCAGGCCCCGGCCACCGACACCCTCCGTTTGTCGGCGGCGGTCGCCACCGCCCGCGCCATGAATCCGGCGGTGACCGCGGCCCGGCTCCGCGCCGACGCCGCCCTCGAGCGGATTCCCCAGGCAGGTGCCTGGTCCGATCCGCAGCTGACCCTCGGGCTCATGAACCGGCCTCTCGGTGGCTTCGGTGCCGGGGAGCGGATGACGATGAACCAGGTGCAGCTCTCCCAGGCGATTCCCTGGCCCGGGAAGCGCGGCGAGGCGCGCCAGCAGGCGGAGCATCTCGCCCGGGCCGAGGCCGAGGATGCCGCCGAGGTGGAACTGACGCTGGTGGGTCGGGTCACCGCGCGGTATGTCGAGGTGGCCGCGATCGATCGCACGATCACCATCATGGAACGGACCCGCGAGTTGTTGCGGGACTTCTTCGAGGTCACCCGCTCACGCTATGCGGTGGGCGAGAGTCCCCAGCAGGACCTCCTCCAGGCCCAGGTGTCCGTGGCCCGGATGACCGAGGAGATCACCATGTTGGAGCAGTCGCGGGTCGCCGCGGCCGCTCGGCTCCATGCGCTGCTGGGGGGAGATGATCCTGCCAGCATCGGTGCGTTGGAGTTGCCGGCGATCGGCGACCCACCCCCGCCGCTCGACTCGCTGATGGCCCGTGCTGTCGCGACCCGGCCCGCCTTCCGCTCGGCGAACGAGCGGCAGCTGGCGGCCGGAGCGGCGGTCCGTGCCGCGCAGCTCGAGATGCGACCCGACATCACCGTGGCCCTCGGCTATGGGCAGCGGCCGCAGTTCGACGACATGGCCTCACTGATGGTGGGCTTCTCGCTGCCGCTTCGGGCTGGTTCGCGCCAGCGCCCGCTACGCCGCGAGATGGAGGCGATGGCAGCATCCAAGACCGCCGAGGTGCACGAGCTCTACACCGAGACCCTCGCCGAATTGACCGCCGCGCGGGCCGAGGTCGACCGGGCGCGTCGCCTGAGCGACCTCTACATCTCGGCGATCCTGCCCCAAGCCCGCGCCTCCGTCGAGGCGGCGCTCTCGGCCTACCGCGTCGGACACGTCGACTACATGACCCTGGTGGAGAATGAGATGACCGTCAATCGCTACGAGATCGAGCTGGTTCGCATCACGGCGCAGTATCACGAGGCGATGGCACGGATCGAGTCGCTGATGGGCGCCGCGGAGGTGACCCCATGACCCGCCGAGCGCATGCCCTGACATGGGCGTTGCTGGTGACCGCTGCCGCCTGCGCCCCGGAGGCAGAGGAGGGCGGCATGCCCGAGATGTCGGCGGCCGAACATGCCCAAATGCAGGCCGGCGGAAACCAGGGTGCCACCGACACCACCGGCGCCGCCGTCCGGCAGGCGGTGCATCTCACCGCCTCCCAGGAGCGGGCGCTTGGGGTGGTCTACGCGTCGGTGACCAGTGAGACCCTCGAGCGGACGGTGCGCACCGTCGGAACCATCCAGGCTCCCGAACCCAACATCGCCGAGGTAGCCCTCAAGATCGACGGCTTCGTCGAGCGGCTTTTCGTCGGCACCACCGGCGAGATGGTGCGTCGCGGACAGCCACTGCTCACGGTCTACAGCCCGGTACTCGTTGCGGCCCAGCAGGATCTCCTCACCGCCCACCGGCTGGCGGCGCAGCTGCAGCCCGCCGATGGCGAGGCGTGGGAGGCGGCGCGTGCCACCCTCGACGCGGCTCGGCAGCGGCTCCGGTACTGGGACATCACCGAGGCCCAGATCGAGCAGCTGATGGCGTCGGGCGAGGTGACCAAGACGCTCACCGTGGTCTCGCCGGCCAACGGCATCGTGCTCGAGAAGAACGTGGTCGAAGGCCAGCGGGTGATGGTCGGGGAGCGACTCTACCGGCTTGCCGACCTCTCCGAGGTGTGGGTCGAGGGAGAGGTCTTCGAGCAGGACCTCCGCCTCCTCGCCGAGGGGATGCAGGTGCACATCGAGATCGCCGCCCGACCGGGTGAGCACCTGATGGGTCGGCTCTCGTTCATCCATCCGACGGTCGATCCGATCTCGCGCACCAACCGGGTCCGGCTCACGGTGCCCAACCCTGGCCTGCGCCTCAAGCCCGGGATGTTTGCCACGATCTTCTTCGACGCCGTCGTCGGTCGCGACCTCACCACGGTGCCGCGCACCGCCGTGGTGGTGACCGGTACCCGCAACATCGTCTTCGTGAAGGACGCCGACGGGATGCTGCAGCCCCGCGAGGTGGTGCTCGGGGTCCGCGCCGCCGACCGGGTGGAGATCCTCGCCGGGTTGGTGCCCGGCGAAGTGGTGGTCGCCTCGGCGAATTTCCTGGTCGACGCCGAGTCGCGGCTCGGCTCGTCGGGTGGGGCGATGCCCGGCATGCAGCACGGCGCCAACGAACCGGAGCCCGACCATGATTGATGCCGTCATTGGCTGGTCGATCCGCAATCGGGTGCTGGTGCTGCTGGTCACCGCCGGCCTGGTGGCCGGAGGGTTCTGGGCGGTCCGCACCACGCCGCTCGATGCGATCCCCGACCTCTCGGATGTGCAGGTCATCGTCCAGACCGATTTCTCGGAGCAGGCCCCGCAGATCGTCGAAGACCAGGTCACCTATCCGATCACCTCCGAGATGCTCAAGGTGCCGGGTGCCCGGGTGGTGCGCGGCTACTCGTTCTTCGGGCTCTCCCTGGTGTACGTGATCTTCGAGGACGGCACCGACATCTATTGGGCCCGATCCCGGGTGCTCGAGTACCTCAACGGGATTCAACGACAGCTGCCGACCGGGGTGGAACCGACCCTTGGCCCCGACGCCACCGGGGTGGGCTGGGTCTTCGAGTACACCCTCGAGTCCGACTCCCTCGACCTCGCCCAGCTGCGGAGCCTCCAGGACTGGAACATCCGCTTCCAGCTGACCGCCGTGCCCGGGGTCGCCGAGGTGGCCTCCCTCGGTGGCTTCGTGAAGCAGTACCAGGTGGAGGTCGATCCTGAACGGCTCCGGGCCTTCAACATCCCGGTTACCCGGGTGACCGCCGCCATCGGCGCGCACAACGTCGACATCGGCGCTCGGGTGCTCGAGATGGGGGGCCGCGAATACATGATCCGCGGGCTCGGTTACCTCGAGGATGTCGGCGACATCGAGAATGTCTCCCTCGGCGTGTCGGAGAACGGCACCCCGATCCGGGTGGCCGATGTCGCCAATGTGCAGGTCGGGCCCGCGCCGAGGCGAGGGGCCGCCGATCTCGATGGCAATGGCGAGGTGGTCGCCGGCATCGTGGTGATGCGCTACGACTCAGATGCCCTCAAGACGATCGAGGCGATCAAGACGCGACTGGTCGAGATCGAGAAGACGCTGCCTGCCGGCGTGCACCTGCGGGTGGCCTACGATCGCAGCGACCTGATCCATCGCGCGATCGCGACCCTCACCGAGAAGCTCCTCGAGGAGTCGCTGATCGTGGCCTTGGTCACGGTGCTGTTCCTGTTGCACGTGCGGTCGGCGTTGGTGGCGATCGTGGTGCTGCCGGTCGGCATCCTGATGTCGTTCCTCGTGATGCGCATGCTCGGGGTCAATGCCAACATCATGTCGCTCGGCGGGATCGCCATCGCCATCGGCGCGATGGTCGATGGGGCGATCGTGATGATCGAGAACATGCACAAACATCTCGAGCGAGCGGCACCTGACACCCCGAGGTGGGAGGTCGTCCTCGCCAGTGCCAGGCAGGTGGGGCCGCCGCTCTTCTATTCGCTGCTGATCATCACCGTCAGTTTCCTGCCGGTCTTCGCGCTGGAGGCCCAGGAGGGGAGGCTCTTCAAGCCGCTCGCCTTCACCAAGACCACCGCGATGGCGGCCGCGGCACTGCTCTCGATCACTCTGGTGCCGGTGCTGATGGGATATCTGATTCGCGGCAAGATCAGGCCCGAGGGCCGCAATCCGCTCAACCGCGTGTTGCAGCGGATCTATCGGCCGGTGATCGACCTCACCCTGCGCTGGCCGTGGCTGATCATCGCGGCGAGTGTGGTGGTCCTGGGCGCCACGGTGCTGCCCTGGCGGAAACTGGGAAGCGAGTTCATGCCGCTTCTCCATGAGGGGTCGGTGCTCTTCATGCCGACCACCGTGCCCGGGGTGGCGATCGCCCAGGCCAACGACATCATGCGATACCAGGACAGCGTCCTGGCCTCCTTCCCGGAGGTCGAACGGGTGCTCGGCAAGGCCGGTCGGGCCAACACGGCCACCGACCCGGCGCCGCTCGACATGTTCGAGACCACCATCACCCTGCGCCCGGAGGAGGAGTGGCGACCGGGGATGACCTACGACGGCCTGCTGGCTGCGATGGACAGCGCCGTCAGGCTGAGTGGGGTGACCAATGCGTGGACCATGCCGATCAAGGGGCGCATCGACATGCTTGCCACCGGCATCCGGACGGCGGTGGGGATCAAGATCTTCGGTCCCGACCTCGACACCCTGCAGGCGCTCGGCGAGCGGGTCGAGAAGATCATGCAGGACGTCCCGGGAACACGCAGCGCCTTCGCCGAACGGGGGGTGTCGGGCTACTACGTCGACATCGAGATCGACCGGCGCGAGGCGGCCCGTTACGGACTCAACACCGGCGAGATCCACGCCGGCATCATGGCGTCGG
>JAHEFN010000252.1 GCA_024640185.1 Gemmatimonadota bacterium
CCGCGCCGCATCGGCAGTCTCCGCATCGGCGGGCGTCATCTATCGGATGAATTCCCGGGGCGATGTGCAGCCCTACGTTCGTGCCTCGCTCGGACTCGCCCTGGTGCCGAGGAGCACCACGTCGGTCACCGCCTTCTTCACCGATCCGGGTACCCAGGAGGACGTGGCCGTCCCGATCTACGCCGAGGACGGTTCGCGCAACGCGAAGCCGATCGTCGCGGCTGGCTTCGGACTCGCCACCTCGCCTCGCCGGGGGTACCAGTTCCGGTTCGAGGCCCGGATCCAGGGGGTGCAGCTCGGCGTCGTCGACGGGGCCAGTCCCATCAACTCCCTGAATCCCCCCATCTCGACCCGCTGGCTCTGGTTGCCGACCCTCACCGTGGGCCTCGATGTGGTGCTCGAGAAGCGTCGCGGCCGCCGCTATTGAGTCGGGGATGAATCCCGTCACGGTGGAGGAGGCGGTCGCCACACTCCTCGCGGCCAGCATACCGCAACCGAGCCTCCGCCTCCCACTCAGGGCTGCCGCGGGCCACGTCCTCGCCGAGGAGATCGTGGCCCGTTGGCCGTTGCCGCAGTGGACCGCGTCCTCGATGGATGGCTTTGCCGTGAGGGGCGACGATGTCCGCGGTGCCTCCAGGGACGCCCCATGCCACCTGCCGGTCGTCGGTGGTGCCGGCGCCGGTGGCGCGCCGCCGCCGCCCCTGCCCCGAGGCGGCAGCTGGCGTGTGGCGACCGGTGGCAGGATTCCGGAGGGCGCCGACACGGTCATCCGTCAGGAAGACACCGATCAGGGCGAGACGGTGGTCGCCATCCACGACGATCGTGATATCGGTCGCCACCTCCGGCCGGTCGGCGGGGACCTCCCGGCCGGGGCGGTCGCGGTCGGCCCCGGCACCATGATCGGCCCGGGACAGGTGGCCCTGCTCGCCGCCCTCGGGATCACGGAGCCGATGGTGATTCGACGGCCTCGCATCGCCACCCTGAGCTCCGGCGATGAAATCGCGTCGCTCGATCATGTCGAGGCGATCGCAGCCGGCCGTCGGTTGGCCGACGCCAATGGCCCGATGCTCGAGGCCTTGGTCAACGAGGCGGGCGGTGTGGTCGCCCCGATTGGGCTGCTCCCCGACGATCGCGAGGCGATCGCGGCGGCGGTGCGCGCGTCGGGCGCCGACCTGATCATCTCGGCCGGCGCGGTGAGCGTCGGGTCACACGACCACATCCCGGGGGCGATGGCCGACCTGGGGGCAGCCCTGCTCTTCCGGAGGGTGCGGCTCCGACCGGGGGGGCCCTGCACCGCGGCACGGCTCCCCGACGGTCGCCTCTGGCTGGCGCTCCCTGGCAATCCCGTGAGCGCCTTGGTGACCTTTCATCTCTTCGCCCGGCCAGTGATTCGCGCGATGGCGGGCGACCCCCGGCCGGTTCCCGCGAGGCGTTCGGTCACACTCGCGGTTCCCACGGCAAGGGACCCACGGCTGGATCTCTACCTCCGGGTCCGGGTCAGCGACGGCCCGGAGGGATGCCCCAGCGCGCAGCTGACCGGCGGCCAGGGCTCGTGGCTGCTGAGCTCCATCGCCGCAGCCGACGGGGTGGTCCAGGTCGCGGCCGGCGAGGGAATGACTGGCGCCGAGCCCCTCCCCTTCCTCAGCTTCTGAGCCACTCGCCCCCTCCCCGCTCCCCCCCTCCTTTCTCCGCTCTTCCTCGGGCATTATCTTCACCGCCAGAAGGGGAGTAGCTCAGCCACCGAGACAGGTGGCCGTTGGCATCGTCAAGACTGTACGCCTCGGCGTGCACGGTGCCTTCGGAGCGCGGCAACGCGTTTCAGGCGAGACCTTCGTCGGACACCCGGTCATGCGACTGGGGGGGCGGCGAGGGCTCGCCTTCAATGTTTCTACGACTTGTTTCCGCGGTTCTTCCGCGGTGAGATGGAGAGGATGCATGGTCAACAACGTCAAGACGTTCGTGCTGCTCGCCGGCCTGATGTCGATCTTCCTGCTCGCAGGACAGCTCCTCGGCGGCAGTCAGGGACTGCTGCTCGGTGGCTCGATCGGAATGCTGATGGCGTTCGGGTCGTTCTGGTTCTCCGACACGATGGTGCTCAAGGGCTACCACGCCCGTGTCGTGACGGCCGAGCAAGCGCCGGAGCTCTTCGCCATGGTCGACGACCTGCGCCAGCGCGCCGGTTTGCCGATGCCGCGGGTGGCGATCGTCCCCTCGCCGCAGCCGAACGCCTTTGCCACCGGCCGGTCGTACAGCCGCGCCGTGGTCGCCGTGACCGAGGGGATGCTTGCCTCGGTCCCGCGCGAGGAGCTTCGGGGCGTCATCGCCCACGAACTGGCCCACATCAAGAACCGCGACATGCTGATCTCCACCGTGGCGGCCGGCATCGCCTCGGTCATCGGCTACCTGCCGTATGCGCTGCTCTTCTTTGGCCGGTCGGACGATGATGATGGCAACGGCCTGATGCAGATCGCCTTCGCGCTCCTCGCCCCGATCATGGCGATGTTCATCCAGTTCGCCATCTCCCGCCAGCGGGAGTTTGCCGCCGATCGGACCGGCGCCGAGATCCTCGGTGAGGCCCGGCCGCTGGCCCAGGCGCTGACTCGCATCGAGGCACTGGCCCGACAGATCCCCATGCCGGTGTCGCCGGCGCTCGCTCCCCTCGCCCAGGTCAATCCGCTGACCGGGCGAGGCGGACTGGGTCGGCTGATGAGCACCCACCCGCCGACGGAGGATCGCGTCCAGGCCCTCCTCGCGCTCGACGCGGGGCGCTGAGGTGGAGTTCGTCGGGCACCCTCCGAGTGTCTGGATCGGCTTCACGGCACTGATCGTGGTGCTGCTGGTGCTCGACCTCGGGGTCCTCAACCGCAAGAGCCATGTCCTCACCACCCGGGAGGCTGCCACCTGGTTTGGCAGCCTTGTCGCGCTCGCCATGGGATTCATGGCGTTCCTCTGGATACGGGAAGGCTCCGGGCACGCCCTCGAGTTCCTGACCGGCTACCTGATCGAGTTGTCGCTGTCGGTCGACAACCTCTTCGTCTTCATCCTGATCTTCCAGTACTTCGCCGTCCCGGCCGCCCTGCAGCCGAAGGTCCTCAAGTGGGGGATCTTTGGCGCACTCATCATGCGCGCGATCATGATCGCCGTCGGCGCCCTGATGATCGACCGGTTCCACTGGATCATCTACGTCTTCGGGGGCATCCTGGTGGTGACGGGCATCAGGATGCTGAAGAGCGGTGCGGGGCACCGCGTGGAGCCGGAGCGCAATCCCCTCGTCCGGCTGATGCGGAAGGTCCTGCCGTTCTCGAAGAGCTACAACGGCGACAAGTTCTTCCTGCGAACCCGCACTCGTCGCCTTGCCACGCCGTTGCTGCTGGTGCTCCTCGTGGTGGAGTGGACCGACCTGGTGTTCGCGATCGATTCGATCCCCGCGATCTTCGCGGTGACGAAGGACCCGTTCATCATCTACTCCTCGAACGTCTTTGCCATCCTTGGCCTTCGTGCCCTGTTCTTCCTCCTGGCCGGGATGCTCGACAAGTTCCACTACCTGCAGGCCGGGGTCGCGCTGATCCTGACCTTCGTCGGACTGAAGATGGTGTTCTCGGGCTGGGTGCACCCGCCGATCGTGGTCTCACTGCTGATGATCGTCGGCATCCTTACCACCGCCATCCTGTTGTCGATCGCCAAGAACCGGAGGATTGCGGCGACATGACCAAGATCCCCGTCGGCGTGCTCGGCGCCACCGGCACCGTCGGACAGACCTTCCTGCAACGCCTGGCTGCGCACCCCCTCTTCGAGGTGGTGATGGTGGCGGGTTCGCCGGAGCGTGTCGGCCAGCGGTACGGCGACACCGTCCACTGGCGGGGCAACGCGCCGCTCGACCCCGCGATCGCCGGACTGACCTGCCGTACCGCGACACCGTCGGACGACGTCCGGCTGGTCTTCTCGGCCCTCGACACCGCCGTCGCACGGGAGGTCGAACCGGCCTTTGCCGCCGCCGGGAGCCTCGTGGTGAGCAACGCCTCGGCCTTCCGGATGGCCGACGATGTTCCCCTCGTGATTCCGGAGGTCAACGCCGGCCACCTCGCCCTGCTCGAGCAGCAGCGCGCGCAACGCGGCTGGGCCGGCGGGATCATCGCCAATCCCAACTGCGCCACGGCGGTGCTCGCGCTGGCCCTGGCTCCCCTGCATCGGGCGTTCGGCCTGCGGCAGGTGACGGTCGCCACCCTGCAGGCGGTGAGTGG
>JAHEFN010000017.1 GCA_024640185.1 Gemmatimonadota bacterium
ACCCCATCGATCGTGGTGGGCCTGCTGGCCTGGACCTGGGTGGTGGCCACCCAGAAGCACTTCTCTGCGGCAGCCGGTTCCTTCGCCCTGGCCTTCCTGATGATCCCGATGGTGATGCGGACCACCGAGGAGTTGCTCAAGCTGGTGCCCAACACCCTGCGAGAGGCCGCCTTGGCCTTGGGCTACTCCCGTTGGCGCACCACCTTGGTGGTGGTGCTGCGGACGGCGTTGCCCGGCATCGTGACCGGCTCGCTCCTCGCGGTGGCCCGGGTGGCCGGCGAGACCGCCCCACTGCTCTTCACCGCCCTCGGGTCGGACTACATGTCGCTCGACGTCGACCGTCCGATGGCCGCACTCCCGCTGGTGGTCTTCAAGTACGCCACGGGCCCCTACCCCGAGTGGCACCGTCTCGCGTGGACCGCCTCGCTGGTCTTGATCATGGTGGTGCTGGCCCTCTCCATCCTGGCCCGCATCGTCACCAGGCAACGGTTCGGCCGCCGTGGCTGAGACACCGATCCGGATCCGGACCGAGAAGCTGAGCGCGATGTACGGCAAGTTCACCGCGGTCAAGAACGTCTCGTTGGCCTTCGCCGCGAACCGGGTTCACGCCCTGATCGGGCCCTCCGGCTGTGGCAAGTCGACCTTCCTCCGGACGCTCAACCGGATGCACGAGATGATCCCGGGGGGGTGGATTGTCGGCCAGGTCACCCTCGATGGGCAGGATGTCTATGCCGCCGGGGTCTCTCCGGTGCAACTCCGGCGCCGCGTCGGCATGGTCTTCCAGAAGCCCACCCCGTTTCCCACGATGTCGATCTTCGACAACGTGGCCGCCGGGCTGGTCCTCGACCGCACCCTCTCCAAGGCCGATCGCGCCGAGGTGGTCGAGCGCTCCCTGCGCCGCGCGGCCCTCTGGGACGAGGTCAAGGACCGGCTCGGCTCGAGCGCCGTGGGACTCTCCGGCGGCCAGCAACAGCGTCTCTGCCTCGCTCGCACGATCGCCCCGGAACCCGAGGTGATCCTCCTTGACGAGCCGACGGCCTCGCTCGACCCGCAGGGAACCCAGCGGATCGAGGAGCTGGTCTTCGAACTCAAGCGCGACTACACCATCATCATCGTGACGCACAACATGCAGCAGGCCGCCCGGGTCTCGGACACCACCAGCTTCTTCTACATCGGTGACATGGTGGAGCACGGCCCCACCCGGAAGATCTTCACGGCCCCGACCGAGGCACAGACCGAGGCCTACATCACCGGGCGGTTCGGATGAACGATCACCCCACGCCTGCGGTGCCCAGCATGGTGCCGGGCCGGGCGGCCCTCGCCGCGCGCGGCGAGGCCGAGACCGTCCCCTCGAGTCCGGCGATCGAGGCCCGGCAGTTCTGCTTCTGGTATGGGGCGACCCAGGCCCTTTTCGACGTCACCCTGAGCTTCCCGCACCGGGCCGTGACCGCCATCATCGGGCCGTCCGGATGCGGCAAGAGTACCTTTCTGCGTAGCGTCAATCGGATGAACGACCTGGTGGTCGACTCACGGAGCAGCGGGGAATTGCTGGTCGACGGCGAGCCGGTCTACGGCCAACAGCGTGACCTGGTCGAGCATCGCCAGCGGGTCGGGATGGTCTTCCAGCGTGCCAATCCGTTCCCCAAGTCGATCTTTGCCAACGTGGCGTACGGTCCGGCGCTCAACGCCCTCGTACCCAAGCGCGATCTCCCCGACGTGGTCGAACGATGTCTCCGTCGTGCCGCCCTTTGGGATGAAGTGAAGGACCGGCTCGACAAGCCGGCGACAGGACTCTCCGGCGGCCAGCAGCAGCGACTCTGCATCGCCAGGGCGCTGGCCAATGGACCGAGTGTCCTGCTGATGGACGAACCATGCTCGGCCCTCGACCCGATCGCCACGGCCCGGATCGAGGAGCTGATCTTCGAGCTCAAGCAGGACCACACGATCGTGATTGTGACCCACAACATGCAGCAGGCCGCACGGGTGGCCGACCTGACGGGCTTCTTCGATGCGGGCCGCTTGGTGGAGTTCGGCGAGACCGACCAGCTCTTCACCAAACCGACCCACGAGCGAACCGAGGCCTATATCACCGGGAGGTTCGGATGAACCACGAACCGCAGAGGCATTTCCACGAGGAGTTGGACAACGTCAAGGTCCGACTGCTCACCATGTCCGGTGAGGCCGAGTCAGCCCTTGGCCTGGCCATCGAGGCGCTGCTCACCCGGAGTCCGGAGAAGGCGCAGCAGGTCATCGACAATGACCATGCCATCGATGCGCTCGAGGTCGAGCTGGAGGAGCAGTGCATCGGATTGCTGGCCCTGCAGCAGCCGATGGCGAGAGACCTCCGGATGCTCACCTCGGCCCTCAAGATCGCCAACGACCTGGAGCGGGTGGGGGATCATGCCGTCAACATCGCCGAATCGGCCACCCGGCTGACCGAGGCCCGGCCGATCACGCCGGAACCGGAGATCGTCGAGATGGCCCGGCTGACCCGGCTGATGCTCGCCGACGCGATCGAGGCGTTCATCCGCGGCGATGCCGCGGCCGGCCGTGAGATCTGCCGACGCGATGATGCGGTCGATGCCCTGCACCGCTCGATCTTCCGGATGATGCTCAAGCAGATGATGGAGGACCCCGGGATGATCGAGACGGGGATGGAACTGTTCGGGGTCTCCCGCAACCTCGAACGGGTTGCCGACCTCGCCACCAATGTCGCCGAGGATGTGGTCTTCCTGGTCGAGGGAAAGACGATCAAGCACCACGCCGAGGATCGGGGTGAGCCCGCCGCGTGACCGACCCCGCGACCGACCCCGAGCGCCTCGGCGCGATCGACGTCGGGTCCAACTCGATTCGCCTCCTCGTCGCCGACTGGGATCCCAACACCGGCCTCACCATCATCGACGAGGAGAAGGCACAGCCTCGCCTCGCCGCGGGGCTGTCGCGCACCGGTACCCTTGACCCCGACGCGATGGAGGAGGCCTTCGAGGCCCTGCGGCTGATGGTCGGCGTTGCCGAGCGGCGGGGGGTCACCCGGCTCGCCGCGGTGGCGACCTCGGCGATCCGCGATGCGAGCAACGGGCCGGCCTTCGCTGAACGGGTCCGCCGGGAACTCGGCCTGGGGCTCCAGATCATCTCGGCCGACCACGAGGCGCGGCTCTCCTGGCGCTCGGTCCGGCACCACTTCCGACTCGAGGAGACCCGGGCCGTGGTGGCCGACATCGGGGGGGGCTCGGTTGAACTGGTCTGCGCCGTCGATGGCCTGGTCGAACTGACTGCCTCACTGCCGCTCGGCGCAGTCCGGCTCACGGAGCAGGGCGGCGACCACGCCGATCCCCGCAAGGCCGTCAACGCCATGCGCAAGGAGGCCCGTCGGGTACTCAAGCGCGCCATTCCGTGGGGCGACTGGCGGCAGACCCTGGTGATCGGGTCGGGTGGATCGTTCACCAACCTGGCCCGGATGGCCGCGGCGCGGCGCGGCCAGCCCACCGACCCGATTCATGGCACCACGGTCTCCACCGGTGAGGTCGAGGCCCTGCTGGAATGGCTCTCCACCATGAGTCGGGACGGACGTGCCGCGGTCCCCGGACTCAACCCGATGCGGGCGGACATCATCCTTGCCGGCCTGGCGGTGACCGCCGAGCTGCTCTCACGGCTCGACGCTCGGGAGGTGACCGCCAGTGCCTACGGGCTGCGTGAGGGGCTCCTCCTCGAGATGGTCAGCGGCGACCAGGCCGATGATGCCCCGAGCGACCCCCTGGCCCCCCTGCGCGAGTTCGTCGATCGATGCCGCGGCGATCGCGGCCACGTCGAGCACGTCCGGCTGTTGGCCCTGGCCCTCCACGAACGGCTCGGGCACCTGCTTGGCTGCACTCCCGAGGAGCGTTGGTTGCTCGAGGCTGCGGCCCTGCTCCACGATGTCGGCCAGCTGGTGAGCTACCGCAAGCACCACCGACACTCCTACCAGCTGATCATGCACGCCGAGCGACTGGGACTCGGTGCCCGCGAACGACACCTCGTCGCCCTCATCTCTCGCTATCATCGCAAGCGCGGACCCTCGCGCCGGGACCCCGAGTACGCCGAACTCGAGCCGGCCGATCGCAAGATCGTCCGCCGACTCGCGGGTCTGCTCCGGGTGGCTGACGGCCTCGATCGGGGGCACACCGCCGCCGTCGATCGGCTGACGGTGACGATCATCGAGGACCAATGTGTGATTCGCGCCTACCCCCGGATCCCCGGCGCCGACCTGTCGCTGGAGATCTGGGGAGCGAACCGCAAGCGCGATGTGCTGGAGCGGGCACTGGGGATGGAGATCGTGCTGGCCGACGGCGTGCCGACGGGTCCCTGACGATCAGGCCCCGTACGGCACCCAGATGTTCTTCACCTGCGTGGCATGCCGCAGCAACTCGGTTCCCTCCGCATCGGTCACCCAGTCGCGCAGGGTCCACTCACTCCAGGTCCGCTTCATGTTGCCGGTCGAGAGCCGCTCGGCCTCGGCGCACTCCGCCCTGGTGGCATGCGTCCAGATCGCATTCACGTCGTCGTGGCCGGCGAGTGGGGCGAGTAGTTCCTCCCGGAGACCCGTCACGATGTTGACGACCCCACCGGGGAGATCTGACGTCTCCAGCACCTGGTAGAAGTCGGTCACCGCCAGGGGCCCCAGGGCGCTGGGCACCACGACGACCGCATTCCCCATCGCGATCGCCGGCAACACCAGCGAGGTGAAGGCGAGCAGCGGGGACTCGTCAGGGCAGATCACCCCGATCACCCCGATCGCCTCCGGCATCGCCAACGTCACGTTGCGCATCGGTGTGTGATGGACGGCACCGTCATACTTGTCAGCCCAGGCCGCCCAGGTGAAGCACCGCCGAATGGCCAGCTCGACCTCCGCGCGACTGTCCCGGCCGGTGAGGCGGCGCAACCGTTCGGCGAACTCGTCGGCTCGCGCCGAGAGGTTCTCACCGATGTAGTAGAGGACCTGTGACCGGTTGTGCGCCGTCGTGCGGCTCCAGCCCTTCTGGGCCTTGTGGGCCGCCTCGACCGCATTGCGGATGTCCTTCCGATTGCCGCGACCCACCTCGCCGAGCCGCGCGCCATCGCTGCCGCGAATCGGGATCGCATAGCCCGAGTCGGGACGGACCTGCTTCCCCCCGATGTAGAGCTTGGGGGTCCGGTCGATCGCCGGGAGCCCGTTGTCTGCCCCACCGGACTCCGCGGTCGGCGGCGTGACCCCGGCGTGAGCGACACGTTCGGCTCGCTCGCCATGGGAGAGGCGCAGGTACTCCCACATCCCTTCCCGACCGCCCTCACGGCCGTAGCCGCTCTCGCGATACCCTCCGAATCCACTGGCGGCATCGAAGGCATTGGTGCAGTTGATCCAGACCGTGCCGGCCTTGATCTTCGGCGCCACATCGAGGGCGAGGTTGATGTTCTCACTCCAGATGCTCGCGGCAAGTCCGTACCGGGTGTCGTTGGCGAGCTCGACCGCCTCCTCATGGGTCCGGAAGGTCATCAGCACGACGACCGGCCCGAAGATCTCCTCCTGTGCGATCATCGCGGCGGGGGTGACATCGGTGAACAATGTCGGCGGGAAGAAGAGCCCCTCGGTCGGCACGCGCCATGACGGTTGCCAGCAGGTGGCGCCCTCGGTCTTCCCCTGCTCCACCAGCTCCGTGATGCGGTCGAGTTGCACCCGGTCCACGATCGCCCCGACATCCACGGCCTTGTCGAGCGGCGAACCGACCCGGAGCTTCTCCATCCGGGCCCGCAACTTGGTCGTGAGCTGCTCGGCGATGCCCTCGGCCACGAGGATCCGCGAGCCCGCGCAACAGACCTGCCCCTGATTGAACCAGATTGCGTCGACCACACCCTCGACCACCGAGTCGAGATCGGCATCGTCGAAGACCACAAAGGGCGACTTGCCGCCCAACTCGAGGGTCAGCTTCTTGCCGCTGCCCGCCGTGGCCCCGCGGATCGCCCGACCGACGTCGGTGCTGCCGGTGAACGCCACCTTGTCGACGTCATCGTGTCCCACAAGCGCCTGACCGGTCCGACCATCCCCGGTCACGATGTTGATGACCCCGGGGGGGAAGCCGATGTCATCGAGGAGATCGGCAAAACAGAGCGCCGTGAGTGGGGTGTACTCCGCCGGCTTGAGTACCACCGTGTTCCCTGCCGCCAGCGCGGGCGCGATCTTCCAGGAGAGCATCAGCAGCGGGAAGTTCCAGGGGATCACCTGCGCGACCACGCCGACCGCTTCCGCCCCGGGGAACTCCGCCTCGAGCAACTGGGCCCAACCAGCGTGATGACTGAAGTGCCGTGCCACGAGCGGGATGTCGATGTCGCGCGACTCCCGGATCGGCTTGCCGTTGTCGAGCGACTCGATCACCGAGAGCAGCCGTGAACGGCGCTGGACCCCGCGAGCGATGGCGTAGAGCCAGCGGGCCCGACCGTGTCCCCCGAGTGCCTGCCAGCCGGGCAGTGCGGCTCGAGCCGCCTCGACCGCGGTGTCGACATCCTCTGCGGTGGCCTGGGTGGCGAGCGCGAGCTCGGTGCCGGTCGCCGGGTCACGCACCGTGAAGGTCTCGCCGGGCGTGGTCCATTGGCCATCGACGTAGGTCCCGAAGCGGCGGCCATGCTTCTCGAGCCACTCACGGGCCTGGGCAGCCGATTCTGGAGCGGGTCCCCAGGGCAGCTCTTCGAACGCGGTGCGGACGTCGGTCATGATCAGGCCACCGGGTGTCGGTGCGCGGCCGAGTACCGGCCGGTCACGTGATGTTCGAGTTGCCGCTCGATGTCTCCGAGCAGCGACGAGGCCCCGAACCGGAAGAGGTCGGGATGTGTCCAGCGGTCGCCAAGTTCTTCCTTCATCATGGCCAACCAGGTGAGGGCGTCCTTGGCGGTGCGGATACCGCCAGCCGGCTTGAAGCCGACCAGGTGGCCCGTCTGCTCATGCCAGGCACGAATCATCCTCGCCATCACGATTCCGACGGGGAGCGTGGCATTGACCGGCTCCTTGCCGGTGGAGGTCTTGATGAAGTCCGCTCCGGCCATCATGGCGACCATCGAGGCGCGGGCAACATTGGTGAGGGTGGCGAGCTCGCCGGTGGCGAGGATCGCCTTCATGTGGGCGCCACCGCAGGCCTCGCGGAAGGTGCGCACCTCGTCGTAGAGGGCCACCCAATCGCCCGTCAGGATGTGCCGCCGCGTGACGACAATGTCGATCTCCGCCGCCCCGGCCGCGACCGACAGGCCGATCTCGGCCACCCGGGTCTCGAACGGCCCGAGTCCCGCCGGGAAGCCGGTGGAGACGGCCGCGACCGGGATGCCGCTGCCCGCCAGGGCCCGAACCGCCGTCTCGACATAGGCGTGATAGACACAGACCGCCGCAACCGTGAGCGGTACGTCGCTCATCCCCATCGCGGCGAGCAGGTCGGCTCGGACCGGCCGGCGCGCCTTGCCACAGAGCCGGCGGACCCGACCCTCGGTGTCGTCGCCCTGCAGCGTGGTCAGGTCCATCAGGGTGATGGCCCGAAGGAGCCAGCCGGCCTGCCACTCTTTCTTGACCGAACGGCGGGCCGGGATCGTGGCAGCCCGCCGCTCGACCGCGCTGCGATTGACCCGGATGGCACGAACCAGTGCCAGGTCCAGCGGCGTGCCGGGGTTGCGTGGAATTCGTCCCACCGGTGGATGCTCCGTGACGGAGACATAGCCGGGGTCACGACTCACACGATTGGTCCGTCCGGTGTTCGTGCCACTCATACCACTGCTCCTCCTGGTCGAGCCCAGGCGCGTGCCGCAAGCATCTCGGCGCGGCGGCGCCACAGCTCCTCGTTGCGAAACGGCAGCACCAGCGCCGCGCCCGCGATGAACCCTCCGACGTGGGCGGCAAAGGCCACGCCCCCACCGACTTCGTTGACCCCCGCGCTCATCAGCTGCAGCACGAACCAATAGCCCAACATCACCCAGGCGGGAATCGCCACCCGGAAGAAGATGACCACCAGGACCACCAAGGTGTGAATCTTCACCCGCGGGTACAGCAGGGCATATGCCCCCATCACCCCACTGATGGCCCCACTCGCCCCGACCATCGGGACCGGTGACCCCGGGTCGATGAGCAACTGGGCCGCCGCCGCGCCGATCCCGCAGAGCAGGTAGAACGCCGCGAACCGACCATGCCCCATCGCATCCTCGACGTTGTTGCCGAACACCCAGAGGAACCAGACGTTGCCCAACAGGTGCAGCCACCCCCCATGCAGGAACATCGAGGTGAGCAGGGTCTGCCAGGGGGTCCCTTCGGTCACCACGCAGGCCATCCCGCCGCCCAGCGGGAGCTGACTGCCGAGGGGCAGCCGATTGAGGAGGTCGCCGGGGGTCAGTCCCAACTCGCAGATCGACCGGGCCAGTGCCGGCCCACTCCCCATCCCCTGCACCAGCACCCACACCGAGATGTTGGCCACGATCAACACGATCGTGACCACCGGGGTCAGGAGCGCGGGATTCTCGTCACGGTAGGGGAACATGCCTGCTCGCCGTGGGGGTCAGGGCGCCGTGGCCTACTGGGCCCGGCTCGCCAACCAGGCGCCCCGAAAGCGACGCTGCTCGGCCGTGAGGGTGCCACCGTCCGACTCGACCGGCACCGCCCGCACGCGAGGATCGACGATCAACCGCACCGAGGCTGTCTGACGACGGCCTCGCTGCTCGAAGGTGATCGCCACGAGGTCACCCGGGGCATGCGAGGCGATGAGGGCCCGCAGTGCTGCAGTGCCGCGAACCGGCACCCCATCGATGTCGAGGATCCGGTCGCCCCGCTCAACCCCCGCCTCATAGATCGGCGTGCCGACCTGGGCGGCATCGAGCACGGTGCCGCTGCTGTCGCTTGCCAACCGCACCGGCCCGAGCCATGCCGCGCCCGGGTTGGCGGCCTGCAGGCGTACCCCGGCCAGGGCCAGCAGCCCGGCGTAATCCACCACGTCGCTGCCGCGGATGTACCGTCGGAAGAAGTCACGAGCGAAGGCGGCGTCGCCGAGGTAGCTCCCCAAGGTCCGCTCGAGATCGTCGACGGTGTAGGGGTGCGCCACCTCGTACCGTGGCCCGACACCGAACTCCTGCCACATGGTGCGCATGAAGCCGTCGAGCGTCTTGCCGGGGAACCGTGACCGGATGGTGAGGTCGAGCCCCAGGCCAATCCCGGCGCCCCAGGTGTAGTAGGAGAGGAAGATGTTGCCGTTGTTGGTGGGGTCGATCGAGGTGGCCGCGTCGAGGAACGGCGCCCGCAGCGACATCTCCATCGGCGAGCCGTAGCGTCGAGCCGGGGCGTTGACGACGGCATCGACGACCGAGCCAAGGCCGGCAGCGTACTGGGCATCATTCATCAGCCCGGCGCGCCGGATGGTGAGGTCGTCGAAATACGAGGTGAATCCCTCGGCGAACCACAGGGCGTCACTGGGGTTGGCCTCCCGAAAGTCGAATGGCTCGAGCATCGCCGGCCGGATGCGTTCGACATTCCAGGAGTGGAAGAACTCGTGTGACAGCGTCCCCAGGAGCGAGAAGGCGCCAGCGATCGAGTTGGCCGGGTTGGCCTGGGACGGCAGCCCCAGCGACCCGGTGCTCGAGAGAATCGTCGAATTCCGGTGCTCCATCCCGTCGCCCGAGACCCACGGCAGGTAGTCGGCGATGAAGGTGTAGTTGCCGTTGTCGTACCGAGCGGTCTCCCCGTAGATGCCGACCTGCTCGGCCACCACCTTCTTCGCCATCTCGGCGTAGGCGTCCACCTCGGCCGCCGTGCCCAGGTGGTGAACCGCGAGGTGGATGGTATCCACGCGGCCGGCCGGGCCGGCCACCGTCCAGCTCCGCACCATCTGGTCACTCAACTCGGTCGGCGAGTCAAAGAAGTACTGCAGGTGCGGCGCCGTGAAGCGCATCGCCGTGTCGGTCCGGAGCAGTTGGGTCGCCGCTCGCCACCCCCAGCTGCTGGGCACGTCGAAGTCGACCCGAATCGGGAGATGCTCGGTCCCCGGCACCCAGGCGAAGGTCGCCGGCATGTTCATGTGGGCATGGGTGGCATCGATGCCGGTGTAGGTGCCGCCGGCCCGGTCGGCGAAGAGGGTGTAGGAGACGCGCACCGTGCCGTCGTGGCCGGTCACCCGCCAGCCATAGGGCGTGTCGCGAATGATCGCCAGTCGGCGACCTGCCCCATCGACGGCGCGGACGTTGTAGACGTTCTTGGCGAACTCGTGCAGGGCGTAGCGCCCGGGCGACGACCGCGACATCCGGACCTCGACGGTGTCGAGGCCCCTGGCCGGCACCGTGATGGTGATCTCCGCCTCATGGTGTGGTGCATTGGGGAACGCCGCCTCGTAGCGCACGGTGTCGGCGGACTGGAAGGTGGCAAGCAGGGCGAGAACGAGCATCGGGGCCGGACTCCGGTTCTGAGGGCGGCCTCAAAGATAAGGCGGGGCGGACGATGCGTCGTCCGCCCCGCCCCGAGGTGGTGTGTGCCGGCGGCCCCGACGTCAGCCGTCGTCGTCCGCCGCCGCCGATTCTGCCGCGGGCGCATCGACCACCTCGACCCGCTGGCGGGCGAGCAGGTTCCCACCACCGCCCCGAAGTTCGAGCCATCCCGCGCTGTTGTTCCGCACCTGCCACAGGACGTCCACCGTTTCACCAATCGATACGGCCCTGTGGTCGGGTGAACGCTCCCGCTGCCACGTGGGAAGGTCGAAGCCGTCCTTGGCAACCGTTGTCCAGTCCACGGCACCCCGATCGCTCACGAACCGGTACCACATTCCTGCTCCGGCAAGGGTGAGGTTCATGAACCGGAGCCGGTACACCTCGCCGGCCTGGACGGTGTCCACCGGCAACTCGCGTGAGGTACGGTTGACGAGGGTCGGGATCCGGAATCCACCCGGGACATCCAGCATCGTCTGCGCCATGTAGACGCGCTCGTGCGAGGGGTCATGGCGCTCGAGGTCATCGACCACGACGATCCCGCCGGCGAGCCCCTTCCCCTGCTGGTTGATGTCGGAGATGTGGGTGTGGTACATGAATGAGCCACTCCGGGGCACGGTGACCCGGGCGACAAACGAGTCGCCCGGCATGATCGCCGGGGTCGGCATGTGGGCGTAACCGCCCACCCCCACCACCCCGTCGGAGTAGGACTCGATCTCGATGCCGTGCCAGTGGATGGACGTGGCCTCCCCGGTGGTGTTGACGATCACCACATCGGTCGGCTGGTCCTTCTGGAACACCAGCACGGGGGCCGGCTGCACCGCCGCCACTTCAGGGTCGTACGCCGTACCGTCGTCGAGGCGGTAGCCATACTGGCGAGTCATGACGTTCGTGTCGGCATTGGCGACCACCAGCACGCGGAGCTCCCGCTCCGCCGGCGGCCGCGCCGGTATCTCACCCCGGGGTGCCACTTGGGTCACCATCATCAGGCCACCCATGTGGTGTTCGACGTGGTGATCCGCATCCTCATTGGGCGCCCCGAACACCGCTGGTACCGCATAGGCCAGAGGACCCTGCCATTCCGCGCCCAGTGGCGGGTTCATCATGGCGTGGAAGGAGAGGTGGCAGTGGAAGAGCCACCCCCCCGGCCGGTCCGGTGACCAGACGATCATGCGGGTGGTCCCCGCCCGCATGTTCTCGGTGACGGTCATTCGCCGCTCGCGCACGCCAAGCAGGGTGTCCTGCTGCCAGTCGCCGGCGGCATCGACCCGGAAGTAGAAGCCGTGCAGGTGCATCGGGTGGGCCCGTTCCGAGGCATTGATCAGCCGCCAGCGGAGGGTATCGCCCACCGTGGCCTGGATCCGCTCGGTGCGCGGCCACGGGCGACCGTTGATGGAGAGGATTTCCCCGGTGGTGTCCACCGCCTCGCCGTGAAGCTGGAGTTCGTTCCAGATGGTGATGACCATGATCCGGTCATCCGGAACGGCTCCGGTGGGGGGGTCGACCACGAAGGCGCCGTTGAGCATCGGGCCCTCACCCTGGAAGAGCCGACGGTCGAGGCCGATACCGGGGACACTCCCCCAATAGAAGAAGGTCCCCTCGACATCGGCCATGAAGGTGGTCGACACCACCGCGCCTGCAGGAACCATGAGGGAGTCGAAGACCTCTGGTCCCCCGTGAGAGGTCAGACCATGCACCGCCATCGGCTGATCTGTGGTGTTGCGAACCGACACCCGGACGCGAGTCCCTTGGCGAACTCGGAGAAGAGGCCCCGGAGTCGTCGGCGCCTGGCCTCGCTCGGCGAACGCCAACACGGTGCCGCCAGCCCGGTCCTCACCGTTGGGATACCACATCCCCTCGACGATATCGAGATCGAGGGTGAGGACACCGTTCGCCAATGAGCCCGCAGGGTCGGCGTTGTCGTGCCATCCGATGGTCGTTGGATTGACGGGGCCGAGGGCAACAAGCGCGGCCAATGCGGCAGGAAGCAGCATGAAGACTCCGGTCAGGGGTGTCTGGGAAGCTGTGAGAGTACGTCGCCTGGCCGTGGGAGGGAACCCCCCGCCGTGGCTCACCCGCCGCCGATTGCCGTCACTGGATCGAGGCCAGCAGCCCGCCGGGCCGGATACCACCCAAACACCACGCCAACGGCGATCGCGAAGCCGAAGGCGAACACTGCCCCGGGCCAATGCATCGAGATGACGAACTGTTTGCCGAACTGGACCCCGATCCACTTCGTCAGGGTGATGAGTCCCGACCCCGCCCCGATCCCGACCACCGCGCCAACGAAGGCCAAGGTCAAGGATTCCGCCATGAACAATCGGCTGATGTCGCCATCGGTGGCCCCCAGCGCCTTCATGATCCCGATCTCGCGCACCCGTTCACGGACGGAGATCAGCAGGACCGAGAAGAGACCGATGCCGCCCACCAGGATGGTGATGATCGCGATCACATACATCACCCCGTTCCACCCGCCGAGAACCCTGTCGGCCATGGCCAGGGTGGAAAGCACACCGGCCGCCTCGTTCTCAAGGTAGAAGTCGGTGGCGCCATCATGGCGTTGCCGCATCAGTACATCGGTCCGACGGATCAGCTGTCCGAGGTCGGTACCGGGATCGGCCGTGACCAGTGCCCGGTCGATCCGGCCCGGCGGTCGGTAATAGCGTTGGGCCCACGTCCAGGGGACGTACATCCGCTGGGCCATCCAGGAGAAGTCGATCGGTGCCATCTCGAAGACCTTGGGCGCAACCACGCCGATCACCGTGAGGCGCACACCGTTGACGGTGATCATCTGACCGAGCGGGGGACTGGTCCCGAAGAGGGCATCGACGACCTCAGCGCCGAGGACCGCGACGCGGGAGACGTTGATGACATCGAGCGGCCGGATGTCCCTCCCGGCGACGATCCGGTAGTTGCGGGCCTGGAGGTACCCTGCAGCGACACCCTCGACCGGGTACCCGCGCCGGCCGACCGGCCCAGCCACCAGCATGTTGCCACCCCAGACATGTTCCATCACCGACTCGACACCGGGAAGCTGCCGGAGCGCGGCCGCATCATTGATCCGGAGACCGGGATGTCGCAGATCGAGCGCGGTCGTGGCATCGCCGCGGGGGCCGCGATCCTCAACGCCCACCGAGCGCGGGAAGCCGATCGACTCGATGTCGCGGTAGGCCATCTCCTTCATTCCCACCGCGATCGAGGTCATCGACACCAGGGACGCTGCGCCGAAGACGATCCCCGAGAGGGTGAGCAACGAGCGCAGCGGATGGGCCAGGATCTCTCGCGCGGCATCGCCGAAGAGTTCAACCGCGGCATCGAATCGGCCCTGGCGATCAGCCATAGCGAAGCGCCTCCACCGGCGAGAGCCGACCCGCCCTGACCGCCGGGTAGAGCCCCGCCGCCAGGCCGACAACCGCCGAGGTGACGATGGCGATGGTGGCGATTCCCGGGGTCACCACGGCGGGGAGCTGCATGAAGTGGGCAACGGTGCCGGTGAGCGCCGTGCCGATCGCCAGTCCGAGCAGACCACCGAGGACGGTGATCACCAGTGCCTCAGAGAGGACGTGAATGAACACACCGCCCGGTGTGGCACCCAGCGCCATCCGGGTGCCAAAATCACGGACGCGCTCGACCACCGAGGCGAGCAGGATGTTGGCGATCACGATTCCGCCGGTGAAGAGCGAGATCACCCCGACCACCAGGAAGATGTAGTTGAAGAGCAGCAGGAACTGTCCCGACTCGCCGCCACCGCCGAAGCTCCCCGACGGCCGGATCTCGAAGTCCTCGACGCCGTGGCGGGCATAGAGCAGCGAGCGAACCTCATCCTCCGCCTGCGCCACCATCCCGGGCTTCGCCTTGAGGGTCATGAAGGAGAGGTGGTCGTTGATGGCGAACTGACTGAAGGCGGTGGTGATCGGGATATAGGCCCGCTCATTGCGGTACTCGAGGGCGTTGTCCTCCCATGAGGCGAAATAGAACTCCTCCCGCTCCATCACCCCGACCACCGTGAACTGCTTGCCACCAAGGTTGACCAGCCGACCCACCGCACTGGCGGCATCGTCGAAGAGCGAGTCGGCGTACTTCCACCCCATGACCATCACCCGGGAGCGGCTGTTCAGGTCAAGGTCGGAGAGCCAACGACCGGCCATCGGCACGATCGAGTTGATCCGGGCGTAGTCCGGCACGGCACCGGCCACCTGGCCCCAGAAATCTCGCCCGTTGGCCTTGTACACCAGGTTGAACTCCCAACCCGGGGCCAGGGCATCGAGGGTCGTGCTTCTCTCGCGCAGGTATTGGGCGTCGCGGTAGGTGATCCGGTCCGACGCGAGGGCTCGCGCGGTCGGGGCGAAGGCCTGGGGCACGTCGTTGACGATGATCGTCCCCGTCCCACCGACCTCATCGAGGTATTGCTGCGTGAGGGCCGCCTGCCCACCGAAGAGCGCCAGGACCGTCACGATCGAGGCGGTGCCGAGGATCACCCCGGCCAACGCGAGAAG
>JAHEFN010000253.1 GCA_024640185.1 Gemmatimonadota bacterium
AACGACATGGTCCGTCTTCCTCGAGTCGCGACAGGATGGCCAGGTGACCTCGGGCCGCGTGCACTTCGTTGCCGGGGAGGTTCGCCGCTCTTCGGCGTGGATCTTCCGGGAGTGGACCGCCCGGGATGTCAGCACTCGCTTCGCCGAATTCTCCGCGCTTGAGCTCTGGCGGCTGCTCGAATCGCTGAGCTGATCGCCGCGATGGTCCTCCAACGCCCCTTGCAGAGGCGCGCCACACGCGCCGTGCTGTGCCTCGCGGTCCTTGGCCTGGCCGCGCCGGCTGCCGCCCAGCAGCCCGACTCGACCGTCGCCCCCACCATCGATCACGTGGCGATCACCCGCTATTCGATCTTCGATCCCAACGAGGCGACCTTCTGGCTGCTGCGGCTGGTCAACACCCTGCACATTCCCACCCGCGAGTACGTGGTGCGTCGGGAGCTGCTCTTCGGGGCTGGTGACCAGTACGACTCGGCGCGGGTCGTCGAGACCGACCGGAACCTGCGGGGGCTCGGCGTCTTCCGTGCCGTGCAGATCGACACCGCCACCACCGACAGTGGCCTGGTGGCGACCGTCACCACCCGCGACGGCTGGAGCACCAGGCCGGACTTTCGGTTCCGTTCCACCGGCGGCTCGGTGGCCTACACCCTGGCACTGATCGAGGACAATCTGCTCGGGACCGCGTCGCAGGCCTCGCTCCTCTACCGCAAGAATCCCGACCGGACCACCACCACCCTGGCCTTCCGGCAGCCCCGGCTCATCGCCGGGCGAGTGGGACTGACCTCGCGCTGGGACAACCGCAGTGACGGTGACCGTGTCTATGCCGCGATGGGCCAGCAGTTCTTCAACACCGAGACCGCGAGCTCCTGGAACCTGGCCGGGGAGACCCGCAACGAGCGGATCCTCCGCTTCACCGAGGGCGAGCCCGTGCCGACCGATTCGGTCTTCCGCGAGTATCGCTACCTCCGCTTCGATGCTGGCAAGGCGCTCAGTGCGTCATCGGGTGGGTACGTCCGGGTCGGCCTCATGGGGCAGCTGCGCTCCGACAATGTCCTCACCGGCATCCTCCCCGTCGATGACGATGGCAACTTCACGACCGGGGCCGTCGGGGCCTGGCTGGAGTGGCGCCGCACCCGCTACGAGCCGGTCGTCGGCTACCGAGCCCAGGGGCGTCCCGAATCGGTCGACCTGAGCCCGGTGGCTCGTCTCGGCTTCTGGGTGGCGCCGACCTCGTTCGGCTATTCCCGATCGGTGATCGCCCCCGACCTCTGGTTGCAGGCCGGCACCCGGTTCGGTGGTGGCTTCGCGCTGGTGAGCGGTGTCGCGAACGGGGCCTACTCCTCGGCTGGCCTCGATTCGGGCAGCGCCCAACTGGGGGCGACGGTGGCGCTCATCCCCAGCCCACGACACCTCTTCGTGCTGCACGGCTCCATGGGTGTCATCAAGAATCCCGTCCCCGGCACTGAATTCGATCTCGGCCTCGGTGCCGGTCCCCGGGGGTTCCGGGAGCACGCCTTCACCGGCGACCGGATGTTCTTCGGCACCGCCGAGTATCGCTACGCCCTCGCCAACGACTTCGCCAAGGTGGTGGACGTCGGCCTGGCCACCTTCTTCGACGTCGGTGGCGCCTGGTACTCGGGCGCACCGCGCCGTACCGGTTGGGACGCCGGCGTGGGACTCCGGCTCGGCGCCTCCCGCGCGCCCGACCTCGATGCCAACCGGATCGACCTGGTCTATCGCTCGGGCAACGATCAGGAGTCGTCGGGGTGGTTGCTGGTGGTCGCCAAGGGATTCGCCTTCTCCAGCGGACTGCGGGGCGAGCCGTGATCGATGCACCAGGCCGGGTGCGGCAGGCGTGGCGCTGCGGTGGCCTGCTGGTCCTCCTCGCCGCCTGCGGGGCTGATGCGACGCCGCTCTCGCCAGCGGGATTTCGTGGTGTCGACTTGGCGCCCCCGTTGCCGGTGCCGGAGTTGCTGTTCACCGACACCGACGGCGAGCCGTGGTCGCTGGCCACCGAGACCGCGGACCGGGTGGCGCTCTTCTTCTTCGGCTACACCAACTGCCCCGACATCTGTCCGGTCCATCTCGCCAACCTGGCCGCCGTGCTCGACCGGATGCCCGACGACCTGCGGCGGCAGGTGATGGTGGTCTTCATCACCACCGACCCGGCCCGTGATTCGGTGCCTCGGTTGCGGGCCTGGGTCAAGCAATTCGATCGGCAGTTCGTGGGACTCACCGCGAGCGACTCGGTGATCTTCGCCGCGGAGTTGGCGATGGGGATCCCCCGGGCCTTTCGCGACAGCAGCACCGCCGGGAGCGAGTACCTGGTGCAGCATGCCGGGCAGGTGGTGGCGGCGACCCGCGATGGGATGATCCGGGTGGCCTATCCGTTCGGCACCCGTCAGCGCGATTGGGCGCACGACCTCCCGCTGCTGGTGGCCCATGGCGACTAGCACGTTTCAGTGGTGGTGTGCCGCCACGGGGCTGCCGTGGAACTGGCAGTGGCAATGGTATCCCGGCATTCACATCGCCCTGCTGGCGCTGGCCGGCGGCTGGTGGTGGCTGGGGACGGCGCATCGGTGGAGCCATCGCCCGTGGGGGTGGTTCGCCGCGGCCTGGCTGATCCTGCTGGCGACCCTCGACTGGCCGCTCGGCAAGCTCGGCGCCGGCTATCTCGCCTCGGCACACACCCTCCAATTCCTCCTGCTGACCCTGCTGGTCGGCCCGGCCCTGCTCAAGGCGATTCCGGCCGAGGGATGGGCTCGCCTCGCACCCGAGGGATCCCGCCTCCACCGCCTGCTTCGATTCCAGACCCGCGCCCTCGCCGGACTGTTGGTCTACAACGGGATCGTCATTGCCACCCATCTCCCGGCGGTGGTCGACGGGGCGATGACCAGCCAGCTCGGCTCCGCGCTGATCGACGGGGCTTGGCTCCTGGGCGGCATGGTGCTCTGGTGGCCGATTCTCGCCCCGCCGGCGTTTCGTCGGCTCACGATGTTCGGGAAGATCGGCTACCTCTTCGGGGTGACCATCCTGCCGACCATCCCGGCGATGATGATGGTCTTCAGCGACTGGCCGCTGTATCGCCTCTACGAGTTGGCACCCCGGGTCTGGATCGGGCTGAGCGCGAATGCCGACGTGCAACTGGCCGGCCTGATCATGAAGGTGATCGGTGACCTGCCCCTCTGGATCGCCACGGCGGTGATCTTCTTCACCGAGTCGAAGCAGGAGCAACACCGCGATGGCGGGTGACGCCGGGCGGGTGATGGTCGAGTTGCGGGCCGAGGGGTGTGATCCGGTCTGCCGCGAGGGTGCGTTGACGACCTTCGCGCTGGGCAAGCGGGGGCTTCGCGCCGGCGGGGTCCTGATCGGTGCGATCGTCCTCGCGGCGGCGATCATCCCGATCCCGATCGTCCATCTCGTGGGGATCCCCTTGATCCTCGGCATCGGCATCGCCGTCGCACTTCGCCAGTTTCGCTCGGTGGCGCGGCTGGCCCCGATGCGGATGCCCTGCCCCAAGTGTGGTGCCGACAACCTGATGGGCGGCGGCCTCGGCTATCGGAGTGCCACTGGCCCGATCACCCGGAATTGTGAGAGTTGTCGGCGGCCGTTGGCGTTGCGCTTCCTGCCGGCGAGCTGACCTGCATCACACCCGGCGACCGGTGCCGGGGTGTCTCGCTACTTGCCGCAGGCGACCCGGTGCCATCCGACGGTGAATCCCTCGCCGTTGAGATTCTCCACCCGGGCGCTGAGTGAGTCTTCGCCATGGCGGAAGTACGCCAGTCGCTGCGGAAAGTCATGAATCGACAGCTCGAAGCGGACCGAGTCGGCCGAGAGCATCTCCGCCGGGAAGACGGTGCGGGACTGGTCCGAGGGAATGGCCACGTAGGCCAGGGTCTGTCGGTACGGTTCGATCGAGAGGATCTCGGAGCCGGTGATGCTGCCGTCGGCGGCGGTACTGCGCGAGGTCCCGCGCATCACCCCCTCCTCGGGGGCGAGCCATGACTCGAGGTTGATGCCCGATGGGGTGGGGCGCTCCCAGCACCCTGCCATCCATGTGGGCATCTGGGCGGCGAGCGGGGCCGGGAGGGTCAACAGCAGCAGGACCTTGAGGTACCATCGACGCATCTTCGGCCGCCTTGGGTGTGGTGGGTGAGGCTCGAGGAGTCTCTCTCGGCGACCGGGGCCCGTCAAGCGAAGAGGGACT
>JAHEFN010000018.1 GCA_024640185.1 Gemmatimonadota bacterium
ATGGGATCGACGAAGGGTAGGCGGGCTGGCGGAATCGCGGAAGGGGCCGCTCACCCGAGCCGGCCCCCGGGCGGAGCGCCCCTTACCCGGGTGTGGCTGCGGCTATCTCACGTTCCACCAGCAGCGGTGGGACGGCGCGCAGCCAGGTGGAACGGGAGAGGGCAAGCCGACTCACCAGCCAGAAGACTGCCGGAGAGAGAATCCCGTAGAACAGCCAGTCCGCGCCTCCCCACCAAAACGACTCCCAGAGAGTCTGCCCCGTGCCCTTTACTGCCGAGACGGCCGCCGCCGACATCGTGAAGACGGCGGCGAGGGCAATCCAGATGGCGATGCCCACTGGGAGGCGGACCGGAGGGCGGTTGGCTTCGGACATGACATCGATAATACGCCCCTTGGCGACCGCCGCCGCCCGGCAGGGACGAACAGGCCCTCGTTTGGGACGGAGCGGATGTCAGAGGCGCCGACAGTGGGGGCCGTGGAGGGGCGTGGCGATGACCCCGTCGCCCTATACTCCCTGACGCTGCGGAGACGCTGCCACCGACCGGGGGGAAGGAAACCTCCGCATCACATCGGCGGTTCAGCCTCCAGGTCGGCCCCCTCGAAGCCCCCACGCACGGACCCCCTCGATGACGACGACCCGACTCCTTGCCCTCGCCCACGGTGGAGTGACCACCTGATGGCCCCCTCGGCTCCCCCCCAGCCGGGCATTGCGCCGACGACGTTGTCCCGTGAGCGATTGCAGCTGCACCACGCGGCCCGGCTGCTCGCGTCGGTGGCCCACACCCTGCTCCCCCACGCCGACGACGACAGTCACAGCAACCTCGGGCTGCGTGACGACGGGTCGACCCTCATCACGCACTGGCTTGATGATGTCGGCCGAGCGCTGACGCTTCACTTGCGCGACCTGCGGCTGAGTTGGACGCTCCGCGGGGCGGAGCGCAGCACCTTCAGCCTGCCGGGGTCGACGATGGCCGAGGGATACGCCTGGCTCAACGCGTCACGGCCGAAGGGGACGCCAGAGATCACCGAGCGGATATTTCCGGACTTCCCGGAACATCCACTGGGTGAGGGAGCGCGGTTCGTGATCGGCGATCCTGGTCGACGGGTCCAACTCGGCCGCCATTTTGCCCTCGGTCAGCAGCTGATGGATCGTCTCGCCATCGAGGCGCCGACGGCGTCGCCGAGACGAGTCTGGCCGCATCACTTCGACCTTGGCACCGTGATCGCGCTCGGTGGCCCCCAAGCCAGCGTCGGTGTTGGCCTCTCGCCGGGTGATGCCAGCTACAACGAGCCGTACTTCTACGTCAGCGCCTATCCTCCCCCGGCCGCCGACGCCCTCCCGCCATGGTCCGGCTCAGGGCATTGGCACACGGCGGGGTTCGTGTCGCTGGTCCTGACCGCCACCGAGTGGCAGGGGCAGGAGATCGACCAGCGGGCGGTCACCAGCCGCTTCCTCCGCGAGGCGTTTGCCCTCTCCAAGGCGCTGGTGGCCTGAGAGGCCAACAGCATCAGGGCTACGACGCCGAGAGCCTCCGGATGAGGGCCGCCACCGACTCCGCACCGACCGGCCTGAGCAGGCCGAAGGTCTTGCCCCGGATCCGTTCAATGGCTGCGTGTGCCGCGTCGAACCACGCCTCGTTCGGGGTGGTGCCGGCGGCGAGATGGCCAAGTGCCTCGTGACCGACGCGACCGAGCTGGTCGAGCGCCTCCGCGAGCGGCAGCGCGTCGGCCGCCATCGGCGCCCTGGGCAGCATGTTGGCGAACAGGGTGTCGAAGGTGGTCATCCGCAGGTAGTGCGCGTCGAGTGTCTCGCGCCATGCCGGCTGGTCGGCGCCACCGGCAAGCATCAGCAGGCGCTGCTCGGTCATCGGGTCGGGGTCGGCGGCGTCGATCAGGCGCGTCAGGGGTGACAGCTGGTTGGTGCCCCGTCCGGCAAATCCACGCGGCCTGGCGTATTCGAGGAATTGACGGACCCGGGGGATCTCGTCGCTAGGGAAACTCCGGGCGAGCATCCGTTCCGCGTGGGTGAAGTGTGTGGGGCCGACCTCGGTCAGTCGCCGGGAGTTGATGGCCAACCGGCGGTACATGTCGGGCACATCGCGGACCGTGGCCGGCGACCAGAACCGCTCGGCCACCGCCAACATCCGCGGCCAGAGCCTCGAGTCGATGGTCTCCATCGTGACATACTCTCCCCACATGCACGCCTCCCCGCCGAGAACCAGCGCCGCCTGCTCGGCGGTGAGTCCGTCCGGCAGCGGGTCGGCGAGGTACATCTCGGCCGCGGTCTTGATGTGGTCGAGGTAGTACGGGGCCGACAGGATCGCCTGGCGTCCCTGCGACGTGGCCTGGGTGAGCCCCTCGGTGCCGCGCCATGACTGGATCACCGCGCCGGCCGGCAGCCCCGGCTGGAGGATCTCGTCCCAGCCGACCGGCTGGCGGTCGTGGCGAGCGAGGATCGCGAAGAGCCGCTGGTTGAAGTGGGTCTGCAAGGCGTGCGCGTCGGCGATGCCCCGCTCCTTCATCCAGGCCTGGATCACCGTGCTCTCGTTCCACTGCTTCGGCCGCACCTCGTCGCCGCCGATGTGCCAGTGGCGATCGGGAAAGAGCGCGGTCATCTCGCCGATGAACTCGTCGAGGAAGGCATAGGTCGTCTCGCGGGTCGGGTCCATCGTCGGCACGTGGACCCCCCATGTGCGCATGATGGTGTACGGGCCAGGCGCACTGGCCAGTTCGGGATGACCGACGAACCACGCGGTCGTGTGCCCCGGCATGTCGAACTCGGGGACCACCCGAATGCCGCGATCGGTCGCGTAGGCGACGATGTCACGGATCTCGTCCTGGGTGTAGTAGAGGCCGTCGGAGCCCTGCTCATGCAGCGCCGGGAAGCGGCGACTCTCGACCCGGAACCCCTGGTCCTCGGTGAGGTGCCAGTGGAGCACGTTGAGCTTGGCGGCGGCCATCCCGTCGAGGGTGCGCTTGATCACGGCTGGTGGCTGCCAGTGCCGGGCCACGTCGACCAGGAGCCCCCGCCACGGGAACCGCGGCGCATCGTCGATGGCGCTACCCTGCAGGAAGTCACCGTCGCGATCGGTGGCGTGGAGTTGGAGCAGGGTCTCGAGGCCGCGGATCGCCCCGACCACGGTGGCTGCTTGCAGCGTGGCCTGCTTCTCGGTGACCGTGAGGGTGTAGCGCTCATCCTCGCGAAGATCGGGGATGGCATACCCGGCCCCCTCGACCATCACCACGATGGTGGCGGTTGGGTCGACACCCGCCGTTCGCGGGAGAGGCCAGCCGAGGCGGGCCTCGAGTCGGCGAACGGCCCGATCGACCGCCCCGACCAGGCGCCGATCGCGGTAGCCGGGAATCGCCACGGTCACGGTGGAGTCAAGCCGCAGCGCGGCGCCGGTCATCGCGATCCGGGCCGGCACCGGCATCACGGTGTGACTCGGCGACTGCGCCGGCAGGCCAGGGCCGGCGGTGACGGTGACGGCGACGATGGCGGCGAGCGGAACGAAGCGCATGGGACGACCTGGGTTGGGAGACCCCAGCAATCTGACCGCAGACCCGTCAAAGGTGAACGGTGAGGGGTCTCCACGAAGAAGAGCCTTCCGCCACCGATGCTCGAGAAGTAGCCTCCTTTTGATCTTCCCTCTCCACGCGGAGCGTCCGAGATGTCGAATCGGCCGGTGCACTTCGAGATTCACGCCAAGAACCCGACCCGGGTCGCGGCGTTCTACGCTGCCGTCTTTGGCTGGCAGTTCCTGAAGTGGGACGGCCCCAAGCCCTACTGGGTGGTCAATACCGGCGATGGCGACGGCATCAACGGCGGCTTGATGGTGCGTCAGGGTGACTCACCGGCTGAGGGGCAGCCCGTCAACGCCTTCGTGCTCAATATTCAAGTCGATTCGGTGGCGGATACGCTCGCCGCCGCGGTGCGTCACGGCGGGATGGAGGCGGTCGCCCGGTTCGCGGCCCCCGGGGTCGGCTGGATCGGCTATGCCAAGGATCCCGACGGCAACATCTTCGGGTTGCACCAGCCCGACGAAACGGCGGCCTGAGTGCAGGTATCCGCGTTGCACATCTATCCGATCAAGGGCTGTCGCGCCCGCGCGGTGAGCACGGTCGAGATCGACCATCTCGGACTGGTCGGCGATCGTCGGCTGATGCTCGTCGACGCCGACGGTCGCTTCCTCTCCCAGCGGGCTGATCCGCAGCTGGCCACCATCGCCCCCGAGCTTGATGGGCACGCGCTCACGGTCACGACGGGAGGAGCCTCCCCACTGACCCTCGACCTCGACGCCGAAGGCACGGCACGTACGGTGTCGATCTGGTCGAGCATCGTGACGGCCATCGACCAGGGTGATCTGGCCGCCGCATGGTTCAGTGAGGTGGTGGGACGGGCCGTTCGGCTGGTCTGGTTCACCGGACCGTCGCACCGTCCGATCGATCCGGCGTTCACGCCCCGGGCCGATGCCGAGACGGCCTTCACCGACGGTTATCCGATGCTGGTGGTGATGGAGCGGTCTCTGGCCGACCTCAACGGTCGTCTGGAGGCCGCCGTGCCGATGTCGCGATTCCGGCCGAATGTGGTGGTGAACGGTGGCAGCCCGTGGTGTGAGGATGCGTGGCGCGGGCTCACGATCGGGTCCCTCGCCTGCGATGCCGTGAAGCCGTGCGCCCGCTGCGTGGTGACCACCACCGATCAGGTGACTGGGGCACAGCATCCGGCGCAGGAGCCGCTGCGGACCTTGGCGGGCTTCCGTAGACAACAGCCGTTTGGTGCGATCTTTGGGCAGAACGTGGTGCCGCGGGGTCCGGGCACGATCGCCGTTGGTGACGCCGTGACCCCACTCCCCGGCGACCGATGACCACTCGCCTCTACTACGATGCCGACGCGCTGTCGTTCGACGCCAACGTGATTGGGCACGACGGTGACCCCTGTCGTGTGGTCCTCGACCGCAGTGCCTTCTACCCAACCTCCGGTGGGCAGCCCCACGACACCGGCCTGTTGGGCGACGTCCGCGTGGTGGATGTGATCGATGACGGCGACCGGGTGATCCACCTGACGGAACGTGCTGTGCCCCTCGGCCCGGTGCGCGGCATCGTCGACGCCGAGCGCCGCGCGGACTTCACGGTGCAACACACCGCCCAGCACCTGCTCTCCGCCCTGGCCGCGGACCGGCTGGGTTGGCAGACGACCAGCGTCCATTTCGGTGACGAGCGCTCGCTGATCGAGTTCGATGTTGCCACGCCGGCGGCCGGGGAGGTGGAGGCGTTGGAGGGATGGGCCAACGCGGCCATCGCCGAGAATCATGACGTGATGGTGGGGTACGAGGACGCCGGCTCCGCGACGGGTCTCCGCAAGGCGCCGCTGCGCACGGGCACCATCCGGGTGGTCACCATCGCGGAACTCGACCGGAGCGCCTGTGGCGGGACGCATGTGACCAGCACCGCTCGACTGGGGTCGATCTTGGTACGCGGGGTGGAGCGAATGCGGGGCGGCACGCGATTGGGGTTCCTTGCCGGTCCCCGTGCACTGGCCCACTCCCGGCGAGCGGACGCGTTGCTCGACCGGTTGGCCCTCGAGACGGAAACGTCGCCGTTGGAACTGGCCGACCTCTTCGCCAGGCGCCTTGCAGCACTGCAGGAGGCCGAGCGGCGGATCGCGACCCTCGAACGGGAGTTGGCGGGAATCCGGGTCCAGGCGTTGATCGCTGCGACGCCAGCAGGACCCGGCGGGGTGCGGTGGGTGATTCTTCGTGCGGAAGAGGCAGCCCCCACCGCACTCCGGCAGATGGCAGAGCTGGCCTCCGACGAGGCCGGGGTGGTCTTCGTGGCGACCTCCCCGGCTCCGGCCGTCGTGGTGTTGGCCGCGCACCCGAGCACGGGTGTCGACGCCGGTGGTCGACTCAAGGCCGCGCTCTCGGCGGTGGGAGGCCGGGGCGGCGGGTCACCACGCCTCGCCCAGGGGAGTGTCCCCGATGCGGCCGACCTCGCCCGGGTCCTCGACCTGGTACACGCCGATCCATGAGTCCCGGGCGCAGGAGCGCGAGTGAGTTGTCGACCGATCGTTGGATCTGAGCACCTTCGGCGATGATGCGCTTCGTCGCTGCCATGGGGGTGTTGGTGCTGCTCGCCTGTGGCCAGACGCCGACCGTGCCAGCCGGTTCGCCTGTCGCCGTGCTCCAGCTGGTCTCGGGCGGTGATCAGGAGGGGGTTGCCGGCTACCTCCTCGCGGACCCGGTCATTGTTCGGGTCCTCGACGCCTCGGATCGGCCGCTGCCCTTCGTCGCTGTCCGCGCCTCAGTCGGCGATCCCTTCGCCCGCGTCACCGCGGGATCCGCCATCACAGACGCCAACGGCCTCGCGCGTTTCGAATGGCGACTCGGCCTTGCCCTCGGTCCCCAGCAGCTCCTCGTCAGCGTGCCGGATGCCACGGGTCCCGACCCGCTGGGAGTCGGAGCGAATTCGCGGTCCAATGCGATGCGGGCGATCGGTGGTGGGATCGACGTCATGTGCGGCATCGATGGGGCCGGAACGCTGGGGTGCTGGCAACCGTCGCATGATCCCGACCATCCGCCGACCTTCACGCCGCACCCGACAGCCGGACGATTCACGGTGTTGGCGATCTCACCAGGCCTCGATCGGCCGATGGATGGCTGCGCCATCGCCGAGGATGGCCGCATCTGGTGCTTTGCCGTCTCCCCTGCCGCCGAGATCACCGCCCTCAGCGAACTTCCCGGGAGCTATCCGGCCCTCGTGGCGCTCACGGGAGGGGGAAGCGCCGCCGCCACGTGGTGCGGCCTGTCCGCCGACGGTACGGCCTGGTGCTGGGGCAACAATCAGTCAGGGCTCCTCGGTGATGGCGGCGAGGATGACCGTGATCAGCCCACCCCGGTGGCGACCGCCGTTCGCTTCACGCGGTTGGCGGTGGGCTCGCAGCACGCCTGCGGCATCGCGATGACCGCTTCGGTCTGGTGCTGGGGCGGCAATGCCACCGCGCAGGTCGGCAAGGTCGCGACGCCAACGCCATTCCTGACACCGGTTCGCCTCGCGAGCGACCTCCAGTTCGCCACAGTGGCCATCCCCCATGCCCGGGTGAGTTGCGCGGTCGAGCGCGGGTCGGGATTCCCGTGGTGCTGGGGGGACAAGACGCTGCTCGGCGTCTCCGCGAGCACCGTCTCCGCCATCGAGGGCGACACCAGCCCCGCCCCACTCTATGTCGAGTCGTTGGCGGGAGTGATCGCCATCGGTCGGGTCGACGCGGCCACGGTGGTGCTGCGTCGCGGTGGAGCTGGCGCGTGGTGGGGTGACTTGTCGCCGACCCGTGACGTGACCCTCGCCGCCGTCCCGCAGAGCTTCGTCACCACGATCGAATTCGGTTCCCTGGCCATCCCGCACGCCAGCGGTGTGCTTTGCGGCACACCTGCTGACGCTGACGCACCGCTCTGTGTGCGGTTCGGGTCGATCACCGGCTACGAGACCACTTCCTTCGCCGGCTTCGGGATGCCCTTTCCGTGAGCCATCGCCTGGCGGTGCTGGTCAGCCTCGCGCTCGGATGCACCTCCACGGGGGTCTCGGCTCCCGAGCCCGTGGTGAGCATCGACGTGGTCTCGGGTGACACCCAGATTGGCTCGCCGGGCTACCTGCTCGCCGAGTCGATCGCGGTTCGGGTCCTCGACGCCGGTGGCCGGCCGGTGGCGGGCGCGATGGTCACCTGGGGGACCGAGGACCGGCAGGCCGAGATCACGCCACTCGCCTCCTCGACCGACGCGGACGGCATGGCACGGGCGAGGTGGCGACTGGGGCGCGACGACGGCGTGCAGCACGCCACGGCAACCTTCGGCGCGCTGACCGCCGCCCGGTTCGCCGCCGGTGCGGTGAGTGGCGACGTCCTGCAGGCTTCGGGGCAGCGCGCGGTGCAGTGCGGTCGGTTCGACGACGACGTCGTGCGCTGCTGGCCGTCGCCTGACGCCGGGTCCGCCGTCGCGGTGCCCCTCGATTCGGACATCCGCTTCGCCTCGTTGGGCTACGCGCTCGGGACCTGGTGTGGCGGCATCCGCGGCGGTGGGGTGGCCTGCTTCGATGCGGTCGACCTCTCTCCGGGCGGCCAGTTTCGACCCGAGGCCGCGCCGGTCAGGGTGTTGGCCAGTTCGGCACCCGAGTTTGCCCGGGTCCTTGGGGCCGGCGACCGCGAGCTCGGGACCGCCTGGTGCGGACTCACCACCACCAGCCAGGTCTGGTGCTGGGGTTCCAATGACGTCGGCCAGGTTGGCAACGGGGTCGTCGGAGGGGTCCAGGAGACGCCGGCTCTGGTGGGCACAGCCTTCGAGGCGTTCCAGCTGGCGGTGACGGTTGGAGCGGCGTGTGCCATCGATTTCGCTGGGATCGCCTGGTGTTGGGGTGGGGTGGCCGACCGGGTGGTCGACGGGAACGAGAACGTCGCCACCCCGACGGCGGTGCCAACCGCGCTCCGCTTTTCTCAGGTGGTTGCCAACGGCGCCGGTACCGTCTGTGCCCTCTCCGGGGTGCAGGCGTACTGTTGGGGGAGCAACACCGACGGCGCTCGCGGGCGGGGAGCCATCGAGTCGTCGAGTACACCGGTCTCCGTCGCGGGCACCGAGTTGTACGTCTCGCTCGGGGCGGTGGCAGAGGGCTTCCTCGCGGTCACCGCCGACCGCGATCTCGTGACGTGGGGCGGGTTCGCCTCGCTCGGCCTCGATGCCGCTCCCCTTCGCGTGCTTCCCGGGTACCTCTTTCGTGACGTGCTGCCGGGTGGCGGCAGCGAGGTGCTCTGTCTCCGCGCCTATCCGGTGGGAACCCGCTGCCTCGACCGCCTTGCGGTTGCGGCCGCACTCAACGGCCCCGTCGGGCGTTCCCTGATCCATGGCGTGCCCGGGGGCTAGGGCTCGCATGACCGATGGTGCCGTCTATCTTCGGGAATCGCCGTTCGCCATCACCACCACCCCAAGTCGGACTCGACATGTTGATTCTCCTTGCCGCCACGCTCGCCGCCGCCCCGATCGACACCGTCACCTTCACCGGAGACGCCGGACTCGTCAGCACCTCGGGCAACACCGACCTCACCACGATCAACGTCGGCACCAAGGTCGGCCTCACGACCGGGGCATGGGGGGTGAGCCAGACCTTCGGGGTGATCTACGGGACGAAGGACGGCGAGACCAACACCTCACTCTGGCGGGCGGCGTTGCGCGGCGACCGGGAGCTCTCGGCGCGCGTCGGACTCTACGTGTTGAGCGAGTTCGACCGGAACAGCTTCGCCGGCATCAAGTCTCGATTCGGCCAGGCCGTGGGACTCTCGGCCAAGCTCATCGCCTCCGGACGGACCACGGTCACCGGCGAGGTCGGCGTCGGCCAGGTCTGGCAGCGCGGCACCGACGCGGCGGCCGATGCCGACTTCACCGTCGGCCGGGCCGCACTCGGCCTCGAACAGAAGCTCGGGGAGAAGGCGAGCCTGACCCAGACGGTCGAGTTGCTGCCCAACTTTCAGGACTCCGAAGACCTGCGCGTCAATGCGGAGACGGCGATCACCGCGCCGATCTCGGCCGGCATCTCGATGAAGGCCGCGTATCTCATTCGCCACGATGGCCTTCCCCAACCGGGGTTCGTCAAGACCGACCGGATTCTCACCACCGGCGTGCAGGTCACCTTCTGAGGTGTTGAGCCTCGTCCTCCCCCTGCTCCTCCTCGGCGTCCAGCCTGACACGGTCCAAGCCCGCGCTGCCGCACCGACGGTGATCAAGTTCACCGGCGACATCGGCTATGTGGCGACCTCGGGCAACTCCTCGGCACAAACGCTCAATCTCGGCGACAAGTTTTCGGCCAAGGTCGACGATGTCACCCTGTCCCAGACCTTTGCGCTGGTCTACGGCGAGAGCGACGGCGAAGCGGTGACCTCCCTCTATCGCGGCTCGTTTCGCGTCGACAAGGGACTCAAGACCCGCAGTCTATTCGCGTACGGGTTGCTCAACCTCGAGCGCAACGTCTTCGCGGGGCTCTCCTCGCGGGTGTCCGGTGCCATCGGACTCTCGGCGCGTGTCCTTGATCGGAACAGCGACAAGCTGGTGTTCGAGGGCGGCCTCTCCCTGACGCGGCAGCGTGCGACGGAAACCAAGGGTCGCGATCTCGACTTCCTCGGCGGCCGTGCGGCGACGACCTACACCCATCAGTTCGGCCAGCGATCCTCCCTGGTCCAGGTGGTGGAGGTGCTGCCCAACTTTCACGAACCCGACGACCTCCGGATCAATACCGAGACGGCGTTGCTCTCCCCACTCACGAGCAAGGTCAGCGTCAAGTTGTCGTATGTGATTCGCTACGATGGCCTGCCCGCTGCGGGATTCAAGACCACCGATCGGCTCTTTGCGTCGGGGATCCAGGTGTCCCTGTGAGGAGTGTCGCGGCGATGGGGCTCCTCGCCGTGGCGGCGTGTGGCGGGGCATCGGTTGAGGGGGGAGCAACCGTGGTCGACTCGGCCGGGGTGCAGGTGGTGACCTCGATGGCACCCGCCTGGGCGCAAGGCACCCGGTGGCGAATGGACACGGTGCCGGATGTCGAGGTCGGCGACGCTGCCAGTGCCAACAGCACACTTCTCGTGGCGGTGACCGGCGCCCGCCTCCTCGGTGACGGTCGCTATGTGGTGACCCTCGACGACGAGAAGCGGATCCAGTGGTTCGATGAGAACGGCCGGGAGGCTGGCCGGGCTGGTCGCGACGGGGAGGGCCCGGGGGAATTCCGGAGCCTCACCCTGGCGGGGATGCTCGGTGACTCGCTCCTCATCTGGGACGGCCGACTCGATCGCGCGACAGTGATCGCACCCGAGGGTGCGGTCGGTCGGATCTTCCGTCTCGCCGGGCGGACGGCGACGACCGGCAGCGGGTACGGCTTCGCGCTTGCCGGCGTCTTCGATGACGGCTCGCTCCTCCTCGCCGGCCGGAGCGGGGTCACCACCGGCGACCGATCCGGAGCCCGCCGGGACACCATCCCCTTGGTGCATGCCAGTGGCGAGGGTGTCCCCGAAGAGGTGATCGCGGCTCCCCCCGGCCACGAGCAGGTCGCGGTGGCGACCGACCGCTTCGTCACCTCACTGGAGCGGCCGTTCGGGGCCCGAACGGTGGTCGCCGTAGACGGGGGCACCCTGCTGGTCAGTGTCGGCGATCTCGATGAGGTGCGGCGCTACGACACCACGGGACGCCTGCTGGCGATCTATCGCCTCGACCGCGCACGGCGGATCATCCCGACCACGGAGATCGAGCGGGCGGGCCGCCGCCTCGGCGAGCAGATCGCCCAGCTACCGGCCGAGCTGGCCACCGGTATCACCAGGGCGATGGTCGACGCGGGCCTGCCGAGCGCCTATCCCACCTTTGACCGGATCCTGGTGGACACCACCGGGGCGATCTGGCTCCGGGAGGATGTCGGGGCAGAGCGGGGCGAGGCCGAGGATCGCCGTTGGGTCGTGCTGGACCGGGAGGGGCACTGGTTGGGATACGTCACCACCCCGAGGCGATTCGCGGTCTACCAGGTCACCCGCGACCGGGTCATCGGCATCCAACGCGACCCCTACGACGTGGAGTTGCTCCGCGTGCACCGCCTCCGGCGCTGAGATGCACCTGCTGCTCGAGGGGTCGTGTGCGCCACCTCGCATGGCAGAACTCGCCGCCCTCGCCGATGAGGCACTCGCCTTCCACCGGACCATCGACGAATACGCCCCGACGCCCTGCCACCGACTCGATGGACTGGCGCACGAACTGGGCGTCGGCTCACTGTGGCTCAAGGACGAATCCTCCCGCTTCGGCTTGGGTGCCTTCAAGGCGCTGGGGGCCTCGTTCGCGATCGAACGCTGGCTGCGGGACCACCCCCGGTCGGGGCCGGTGACCTTCACGACGGCCACCGACGGCAACCATGGTCGCGCGGTGGCGTGGAGTGCCAGGCGTGCCGGACATCGTGCCGTGGTCTTCATCCCGGCGCATGCCAGTCCGGCTCGCGTGGCGGCGATCGAGGCCGAGGGTGCCGAGGTCATTCCGGTGGCAGAGGGGTATGACGCCGCGGTGCGTCAGGCCCATGCGGCGGCGGTGGCACGCGGCTGGGTGGCGATTCAGGACACGGCCACGCCCGGCTACGAGACGATTCCCGAGTGGATCGCCGCCGGATACTGGACCCATGCCCGGGAGCTCGAACCGTTCCCGCATGCGGGAGCGCGACCGGAGGTCGATCTCGTGCTGCTCCATGCGGGCGTCGGCACCTGGGCCGCTGCGATCGTCGCCTACTACTGGCATCGCTATGGGGCGCGACGCCCCCGGATCGCGATCGTCGAGCCGACCACGGCGGCGTGCATCCTGGCCGGGGTGAAGGCGGGAGCGGCGGTCGCGATCGACGCCACGCGCCGCACCGTCATGGCCGGTCTCGATTGCGCCCTGGCCAGCACGACGGCGCTCGCGGCGCTTCGTGAGAGTGTCGATGCCTGCTTTGCGATTGATGATGCGTGGACCCTCGCCGCGATGCGGCGACTGAGCACTCCCACCGGCGCTGATCCCGAGGTGATCGCCGGGGAGTCGGGGGCGGCCAGCGTGGCGGGACTGATGGCCCTCACCACCGACCCGGTGCTCGCGCCCGTGGCCGAGCATCTCCGGGTGGGCCCCGAAAGCCGGGTTGTCGTCTGGTCGACCGAGGGTGCCACCGACCCGACCCACTGGGAGGCGGTTGTCGGCAGGCCAGTTCCTGCGTAGCGTCCGTCGTCAGATGGGCCCTGGTCCTCGGGCGGGGAGCGCGCCCCGTTCCTCCCGAGGAAGCGTTGTTCCACCTTCTGCCGACGTGAAGCCGATGACCGACGATCCTCGCTATCCGGTTGGCCGATTCATCCCCCCACCGGCGTTCGACCTCCGGTCGACGCGTGCCGCCATCGCCGCCCTGGGCGACCTCCCGGATCGCGTGACGGCCGCGGTGAGCGGACTCGATGAAGCCCAACTCGACACTCCCTATCGTGAGGGAGGGTGGACCGTCCGGCAGGTGGTGCACCATCTGGCGGACTCCCATCTCAACGCCTATCTGCGGACTCGGCTGGCACTGACCGAGGAGGCGCCGACGGTTCGCCCATACGACGAGAAGGGCTGGGCCGAACTCCCGGACGCGAAGTCCCTGCCGGTCACGGCGTCGCTGCAGCTCCTCGAGGGACTGCACGTCCGATGGGTGGCCCTGCTCGGGGCGGTCGCGGAGGCGGATTGGCAGCGAACGATGATCCACCCGGAGTTCAAGGAGCCGATCGCCCTCTGGTGGCTGGTCGCGATGTATGATTGGCACGGCGCCCACCATCTGGCACATGTCACCCGTCTTCGGGCACGCGAGGAGTGGTAACGCCGCTTCGTTGCGCCTGACCCCCTTCCCTCACCGAGGAGTTGATGATGGATCGACCGAAGGTCGCCGGTCTTGGCGGCGTCGTCCTGTTTGCCGACAAGGCGGACAGCCTGGCCCACTGGTATGAACGTCACCTGGGGCTCTTCTTCACCCGCGAGCCTGAGAGCCACGAGTGGTGGTGTGATCTCCCCGGCGGCCCCAGTTTCGCGATCCACCAGAGCCGACATCCACTGGGTCACGATCGCCGGCATTGCGAGATCACCTGGCAGGTCGACGATCTCGATGCCTTCGTCGAGGCGCTGGCCGAAGACGGCTTGAGCGTCGACGAGCGGGCCGAGACCCCCGACGGTGACTTCACCTGGCTGGATGACCCAGAGGGGAACCGGATCGAGCTCTTTCAGCGGCGAGCGGTCTGAGGGGCCCTGCGGGGCATTCGACTAGATTGCGTGGGGCGTTTCGACCATGACACGTCACCCATGACACACCTCCACAGGACGTGCCGTATGCGGATTACCCTCCTGGCTCTCATCGCGATCGGCAGCCTCTCGGGCTGCGTCAGCAAGAAGAGCTATGACGAATTGGTTCTGGAGCAGCAGCGGATCAACGAGCAGAAGGACTCGCTTGTCTCCGATGTGCTCGCCACGACCGCCATGGTCACCGAAATCAATGCCGACCTCGCCCGGGTGGGAGGATTGGGTGTCTCACCGGTCTCCTCGTCCGGAGACCGACCGGTTGCCGGCGCCGCCGAGGACCGCGCGGTCCTGTTGGGCAAGATCCGTGAGGTGATCTCGCGGCTGGCCGCGGCGGATGACCTCATCGAGGAACAGAAGCAGCGCGTCGGCCAGTTGACCGAGCAGCGCCGTAGGTTGGTCGCCCAACTCGAGGCGTTCCAGGGCACGATCGAGGAGCTCAAGGCGACCGCGCTGCAGCAGGAGTCGTTGATCACCGAGCAGCGTGAACAGATCAAGACCCTGGCCTCGCGCGTCGATACCCTGAGCCAGGAAACCGACCGACTCGCGACCGAACGCGCGGCGATTGCCGACACCCTCCAGGACGTGGTCGACGAGTCGAACACCGTCTACTTCGTCGTTGGCACGAAGGATGAACTGTTGGAGAAGGGCGTCGTGGTCGAGGAGGGAAGCAAGTTCCTGGTGTTCGGCAGCAAGACCTTGCAGCCGGCGCGGGAGCTCGATGCCGGAGTGTTCCAGCGACTCGACCGACGGGTTGACACGGTCCTCACGGTGCCGGAGCCGACGCGGGAGTACAAGATCGTGACCCGACAGGACCCCAAGTTTCTCTCCTCCACGGTGACCAACAAGGGCAAGGTGAAGGGAGACCTGCACGTCGCGACCCAGGAGTTCTGGGCTGCCGGGAAGTTCCTGATCCTGGTGCGTGATTGATGGGCAACGAGGAAGGAATCCGATGAAGATGTCAGCACTGCGCCGGCTGGGCCGGGCACCATTCATGGCTCTTGGGGTGATCACGGTGGTCGCCCTCGGAT
>JAHEFN010000019.1 GCA_024640185.1 Gemmatimonadota bacterium
TGGGCACCAATGCCTGTCCCTGGCGAACGACGTAGCCACGATCCTGAATCGTGCCGATGATCGAGGCGTAGGTCGACGGCCGGCCGATACCGTACTCCTCGAGCGCTTTGACGAGGGAGGCCTCGGTGTAGCGGGCGGGTGGCTTGGTCTCGTGTCCAACCGGCTCGAGTGAGGTGCATCGTGGCGTCGCCCCGATGGCGAGGGGTGGCAACGCCTTGTCACGATCTTCCAGCGCCGCCTCGGGATCGTCGTGACCCTCGACATAGGCCCTGAGAAAGCCGGGGAAGTCGGTCCGCTGGCCGGTGGCCCTGAACCGGGCGTCCTCCACCTCGATGTCGACGGTGGTGGTGGTCTTCTTGGCATCCTTCATCTGGCAGGCCACGGTCCGCTTCCAGATCAGGTCGTAGAGCGCGAAGGCCTCGCCCGAGAGCCCGGTGTCGTCGGGGGTGCGGAAGTGGGAGCCCGCTGGCCGGATTGCCTCGTGGGCCTCCTGGGCGTTGGCCACCTTGTTGGCATAGCGTCGCGGTTCGCTGGGCAGGTAGTCGGCACCGTAGAGCTGCTTGACGATCGAGCGTGCCGCGGTGACCGCCTGGTCGGAGAGGGCGGTCGAGTCGGTCCGCATGTAGGTGATGAAGCCGTTCTCGTAGAGCTTCTGGGCCACCTGCATCGTCCGCTTTGCGCCGAACTTGAGCTTCCGATTGGCTTCCTGCTGCAGCGTCGACGTCGTGAACGGTGCGTAGGGCCGCAGGGTGCGGGGCTTCTCCTCGACGGAGGTCACCCGCCACGCGGCATCGCGAAGTCGTTCGACCAATGCGCTGGCCTGCTGCTCGTCGAGCAGCAGGACCTTCTTGCCCGCGGCGATCTTGCCGGTCTGCTCGTCGAAGTCCTTGCCGGTCGCCAGTCGGGTGCCGCCCAGCGACATCATGGCGGCCTCGAAGGCGGTGCCACCCTCGTCGAGCGTCGCGGTCAGATCCCAATAGCTGCCGGTCCGGAAGGCGAGTCGCTCGCGTTCCCGGTCGACGATCAGCCGGGTTGCGACGGATTGCACCCGGCCGGCCGAGAGACCGAAGGCCACCTTCTTCCAGAGCAGCGGCGAAAGGGTGTAGCCCACCAACCGGTCGAGGATGCGCCGCGTCTCCTGGGCGCGCACCAGGTCCTGATCGACCTCCCGGGTGTGCTCAAGTGCTTCGCGGATCGCTTCCTTGGTGATCTCGTGGAAGACCATCCGCTTGACCGGCACCTTGGGGGCGAGCAGCTCCAGCAGGTGCCACGAGATGCTCTCACCCTCCCGGTCCTCGTCTGTCGCCAGATAGAGGACATCCGCATCGCGGAGCAGGTCCTTCAGCTCCCGGACCACCGCCTTCTTGTCGCCCGGGACGATGTACAGCGGCTCGAAGTCCGCCTCGACGTTGACCCCGAACCGTGCCCATTCCTCGCCCTTGTACTTGGCCGGGATCGACTTGGCATCGCCCGGAAGGTCCCGAACGTGCCCCATCGAGGCCGCGACGGTGAAGCCGTCGGGGAGGAATGCCCTGATGGTCCGCGCCTTGGTGGGCGACTCGACGATCACGAGGGCGTTGGGGCCGAGTCCTGTCTTGGCAGAGCGTTTCGGGGGCATCCGGTTCCTGAATGGTGGTGAGAATTGTTGCCGCTCCACTAATACCGCCCCCCGCCCTGCCCCTGCAAGGCGTGGTCTCGCAATGCGTTTCCTGTCAACGCGTTACCAGTCGGCCAATCGGCGGGCTGCCTCGGCAACTTCCGTTGCAACGATTTCTGGTCGCCGATCGGCCGCGACTTCAGCACCGGCAAGGCGATACCACGGCTCCCGGTGAGCCAGCAGCTGGCGCATCCGTCCCGCTGGCGCCTCCGCCAACAACGGCCTCTCCGCACTGCCACCGACCCGGGCGGCGGCCACCTCGGCTGTCACCGACAGATATATGGAGAGGGCGTGGGGGCTCGCCCCGACGAGGTTGCCCTCCTGGGCCGCCCAGCCACCACCCGCCGCGATCACCGCAGGCGGGCCATCCAGCAGCCTGAGCATCGTCCGCTGCTCTGCCGCCCTGAACGTCGCCTCCCCGTGGGTCCGGAAGATCTCACTGACCGACACGGCACCGAGCTCCTCCACCACGGCGGCGTCGAGATCGTGCCACGGTGCGTGAAGGAGTCCGGCGACCAGCGGGGCGATGGTGGACTTTCCGGCCCCCGGGAGGCCGACGAGGATCACGTGCCGCGGACCGGTCAGGCCCCCTCCTCCGGCTCCGGCTCCGACTCCGCCGCGATGGCACGGCGTGCCGTGAGGGAGCCGAGGTACCCCTCCATGTTGCGGAGGATCTCCCCGAGGGAATCGCCACCGAACTTCTCGAGTACGGCCTCCGCGATCACCAGGGCGACGAGTGCCTCGGCGATGACGCCCATTGCGGGCACAGCCGTGACATCGGAGCGCTCGCTCTGGGCATTGGCTTCGGCGCCGGTGTCGAGGTGGACGGTGCGGAGCGGCGACATGAGGGTCGAGATCGGCTTCATCGCCACCCTGACCACGAGCGGTTCCCCGGTGGTCATCCCCCCCTCGAGGCCACCGGCGTTGTTGCCCTCGCGGGTGAAGCCAGCACCTCGCAGGTTGCCGGGATCGCTGGTGATCGGATCGTGGACGGCCGAGCCGGGCCGGCGGGCCGCGGCGAAGCCCAGCCCGACCTCGACCCCCTTCACCGCCGGGATCGACATCAGCATCGAGGCCAGCCGGCCATCGAGCTTGCGATCCCAGTGGACGTGCGAGCCGAGCCCCACCGGCAGACCATCAACGACCACCTCGATCTCGCCACCCAGGGTATCGCCGTCCTGCTTGGCCTGGTCGATCCGGGCGACCATCGCTGCCTCCGCCTCCGGGTCGAGGGTGCGTACCGGGGAGGGATCGCTGGCGGGATTGAGTGGCCGTGGCAGCGGCGCGGGCACCTTTGCCATGATGCCGCCGAGCGACACCAGGTGCGAACCGACATCGATGCCCAGGGCGTCAAGGAGCCGCTTGGCCACCGCGCCACAGGCGACCCGGGCCGTGGTCTCGCGGGCGGAGGCCCGTTCAAGGATGTCTCGGGCGTCTTGCCGATCGTACTTGAGGACCCCGACCAGGTCGGCGTGGCCGGGACGGGGACGCGCCACGCGACGACGGCGGGCCTCACCGGGGGTGCCCTCCGCGGCCATCACGTCTTCCCAGTGCGTCCAGTCACGATTGGGGATCAGCATCGCGATCGGAGACCCGAGGGTCTCGCCGGCGCGAACCCCGGCCAACCACTCGATTCGATCCTGTTCGATCTTCATCCGAGCCCCGCGACCGTAGCCCTGCATCCGGCGATGCAGCTCGCGATCGACCCATGCGGCGTCGATCGGCAGCCCGGCGGGCATCCCTTCGAGAATGGCCACCAGCGCCTTGCCGTGCGACTCACCGGCCGTCAGGAATCTGAGCATGCGAAGAAGATAGGCGGAGAACGGAGAAACGAGAGAGGGTGACGGCTCAGGAGCCGACCTCCCAAGGGGAAGCCGGCTCCTGAATCAGTCTGTCGTCTACCGCCGTGTTGTCCTACTCGATCGGATCGTCGATGATCCGCGGCGTGACCATGATGATCAGGTCCTTGCGGTTCTCCCGGTCCTCCGTGAAGGAGAACAGCGAGCCGACGAACGGCAGCGAGGAGAGCAGCGGGATCCCGGCACGATTGCGCGTCACGGTGGTGGTGTTCAGGCCACCGATGACCGCGGTCTCGCCATCGCGGACCAGCAGCGTCGTCTGGGCGATCTGCTTCGGGATGGTGAAGCCGAGGTCGGCAGCCGCGAGCGGCTGGATCGACGAACGCTCGGCCTCGATGTCCATCCGGATCTCGCGGCTGGCGGTCACACTCGGACGAACCTTCAGCCGGATACCCGTCTCCTTGAACTGCACATTGGCCCGCGGTGCCTGGTTGACCTGGCCGAACGACGAGGCGTCGATGACCCGCACCGGGGTCTCCTCACCGCTCAGGATATAGGCTTCCTGGTTGTCGAGGGTATGAATCACCGGCACCGCTTCGACGTCGGTGAGTTCGACCCGCTCGAGGGCACTCAGGAACGAGGTGAGTGAGAACCCGCCAATCGCCGTGGTGAAGGCCACCTCGAGGGCCGACCCGGAAATCAAGGCGTCGGCGTTGGTGATCGCCGACATGGCGTTGCCACCGAGGTTGACGACCTGTGAGTTCGGGTTGTACGGCGACCCGGTCAATGGATCGATCCGCTGCACCAGCCGGTTGAAGAACTGGTCGCTGGTCCCGAGGTCATACTTGAAGCCGAGCTGCTGCAGGTCGGTACGATCGACGAAGATCAGCTTCGCCATGATCGCCACCGTCGGCGTCCGGATGTCGAGGGACTTCGCGAAGGCGATGATCCCCGGCAGGCGGGTGCGGGTGTCGGTGATGATCAGGCCGTTGAGGCCGGTGTCGGCGATGACCTGGCCGCGATCCTTGGTGAGGAGCCCCTGGATGTTCAGGGCCATCAACGAGGCCTTGGCGTAGTTCAGCCGGATCATCTCGGTCTCGAGCCGCTCGATCGAGTCGAGGGCCACCAACTGCCCCGGCGAGTCGATGCGCAGGATGCCACCCGGCATCTCGACGACCGACAGGCCGTGCACCGCGAGGACCGCCTGGAAGGCCTCCTCCCACGGCTTGTTGGTGAAGCGGGCGTCGACCGTGGCGGTGATGCCGGGGCCGAGCACCATGTCGCGGCCGCTGTAGTCCGAGAACGCCGCGATGACATCGGCCATCGGGGTCTGGTCGAAGGTGACGGTGATCCGGGCATTGCCCTGCGCCAGGAGGGCGCCGGGACTGACCAGGAGCGTGGTCACCAGGAGTCGGCGGAAGAAGCGATTCATCATGGGGTCCCCGGGCGACGGAGCTGATAGGTCTGGCGGCGGACAGTGCCGAAGTCGTTCATCGTGAGCGTCGCCATGCCAGGCTCGATCGAGGCGACGTAGAGGCGACCGATGCGGTCACCCTGGCGTACCGTGTGGCGGTCGTTGTTGCCGTTCTCGCGGAACACCGCGATCGACCGCGAGGGATCACTCGGCTGGTAGATCACCGAGGTGAGCACCACGTCGGCCAGTTCGGGGCCGCTCTGCTGGAGGGTGACGAGCGCCCGGAAGGGGTCGCGCGCCGTGCCGTTCCAGGAGTACACCTCGCGGAGCAACGGGCGCTCCCCGCGGGCCGCGGCGGTGTCGAACACGACCGCCTGGCTGGCCGGCGGGGCGACCGCCTCGGCCTGCGCCGCGGGGGCCGCCGTCTCGTCGATGGCGTCGAGCGCGGTGGTCCCATCGTCGGTCGCCGCCCCGCCGCACGCGGCGGCGAGGAGCAGCAGCGCCATGGCGGGAGTCTTACATGCCATTGGTGGCCTCCTCCGGCGCCGCGGCCTTCACGTAGGACTTGAGCGAGAACTTCGCCTCGAGCATCGACAGGGTGTCCCCGAGCGTGCGCGCGGCCTCGTTCGAGGCGCGGTTGATCGCGACCGCCTGCGGCACCATGATGCGGCGCAGCGAGGCCACGTCGGTCAGGAAGTCACCCACCTGGTTGTAGCGCCCGATGACGGTGAACTGGTAGGTGTGCGTGTCGAAGGGCTCCGGCCCCGCCACCGGCGCGGAGGGCGTGAAGGTCTCGACCCGGAGGCCGTGGACCTTCGCCCGGATGTTGACGTCGTCGATGAGGTTCGCGACCTCGCGCTGCTCGGGCACCAGGGAGCGGAGCACGCCGAGCGAGGCCTGGTAGGCCGCGGTCCGGGCCTGCACGTCCTCGACCGATTCCCGGGCGAGGTCGGCCTTGGCGCGCTCGACCATCGCCTGCACCTGCTCGAGGGTGTCATTGAGGGCCACCACACGCGCAGTGCGCGCCTGGACGCCCTCCACCCCGACCAGGTCCAGCCCGGTCCCGGTGTACCCGACATAGCCGAGCAGGGCGGCGATCAGCAGCAGGAGCAGCGGTGTCGACTTGGGGGTGTCGGCCATCGTCAGTTCTCCACCACGGACTCGAGGATCGGGGTCGTCTCGACCTGCGACGAATCCGCCCGCGAGAACGTTGCCTGAATCGTGAACTGGGTCAGCGCGCGATTGCCGTCAATCACGGTCTTCGCCTCCAGCGGGAGGACATTCTCCAGCCAGGCGCTCGACTCCAGCCGACGCAGGAAGGTCGTGTAGTTGGCGAGGTCCCCGGTCATCCCGGCGATGCGCACCGATGGCGGTGGCATCGTCCCGTCGGGCGAGGCGGCCCCGGCGATGTCGGCGACCGAGGTCAGCCAGGTGTTGTCGGGCAGCGCATAGGCCACCTCGTCGAGGATGTGGGGCCAGATCAGCCGTTCGCGATCCACCGCCGAGATCGTGCCGATCTGGGTGAGGATCGAGTCACGGATCCGCTCCTCCTGCCGCTTCTGCCGGATGAACCCCTGGTAGAGCTCCTGCTCGGCCCGGGCCTCCTCGAGCTGCGGCTGGATCGTGCCGATCTGGGAACTCGTGCGCCAGAACATGGCGCCGAGCCCGCCGGCCACGATGACCCAGGCCGCCACGGCCGCGATCTGCCACGGCTCCTTGATGCCGGCGGTGAGTCCCTTGAGCTGCTCCCCGATCCCGGCGAACGGCGAACCGCGCGTCACGCTGCGCTTGGCGCCGGGACGAAGGTTGATGTTGATCATCGGTTTGGCCTCCTCATGCCGCCGCCCGGAGGGCGAGACCCACGGGGAGCATCAGGAGCGGCGCCACCTCGTCCATCGACAGGCCGTCGAAGGCGTCGGGCGCCACGTCGAGACGTTCAATCGGGTGTGCCGCCGAGACCTGCACCTTGAGCCGATCGGCGAGCACCTCGGCGAGGCCGGGGACGCGCGAGCCACCGCCGGTGAGGTACACCCGCGACAGCTGCCCGGCCGGCTTGCCCGAGGTCTGCAGGAAGGCGGCGGCGCGCTCGATGCCGAGGGCCATCTCCTCGCCCCGCGCAGTCACGTGGGGCGCGAGGGCGGGATCGAGGTTGACCCCGCGCACGACCTGGTCGGCCTGTTCGGCCGCCATGCCGCGCTCGCGCTGGAGGTCCTCGCGCAGTCGCCGGACCCCGACCGGGAGGTCCCGGGTCAGGACCGGCACGCCGTTCTCGAGCAGGTTCACGACGGTGGTTTCATGGCCGATGTTGGCCAGCGCCACCACGCCGCGCATCGCCTCCGGATAGTTCCGCTCGAAGGCGTTGTGGAGCGCGAAGGCCTCGACATCGATGATCTTGGCGTCCAGGCCGATCTCGGAGAGGAGCGCGAGCTTGGATTCGACCAGCTCCCGCTTCGCCGCGACCAGCAGCACCTGCATCTGGAGGCCGTCACCGTCGGGATCGAGGATCTGGAAGTCCAGTTCCACGTTCTCGGGGTCGAAGGGGACGTGCTGGTCGGCCTCCCAACGGATGACCTCCCGCGCGTCGACCTCCTTCATCCGATCCATCAGGATCTTCTTGATGATGACGTCCCGGCCGCCAACGGCGACGACGACGTGCTTGGTCTTGATCTGTGCCCGTCCGAGCAGGTCACGCACTGCGTCGGAGACGAGCTGCGGATCCATCACTTCGCCCTCAACAATGGCGTCGTCGGCTACCGGAGCGATGGCCACCTTCTCAAGGACCGGATGCCCGGTGTCGTGATTGATCACGACGGCCTTGAGGTAGCCGCTGCCGATGTCGAGACCCACCGTGGAGCTTGCGCGGGAGAAGAGCGCCATAGGAGCCCGGATTGTGCGGTGGAAGGTTGCCGTACGGTACTGCCGTCACAAAGGTGAAGTCAAGCGATGTACCGATAACCAACCTGTTGTCCAAAGGTCACTTACGCCTGCTGACCCCCGGTCGAAACCTGGGGGAATACCCCCTCGGCCCCTTCCCGGGGCCGCACCACTCGTGCCACCGACCTCAATACGCCGGCCGGTCTTCCGTCACGAGGGCAGTATCGGCAGGTCCGATGCGGAGAAGGAGGGTCCCGGATCGGACCAGGTCGCCCCGGCCGTCGTTCGCCTCGCGGCGCACCACCACCTCGAGCTCGACGAGCACGCCGACCGGGTCCCGCGCGGCGGTGGCCTCGACCAACCACCCCGGGAGGTCTGGGGCCGGGATTCGCCGCGCCTCGCCCGCCCCCAACCGGCCGAGCAGGCTGTCGCCCTCGACCCGGACCCGCGCGATCGCGCTGCCAAGGGCGAACTCCGCCTCCTGCGCGGCGCGGCGGTCGCCGGCCAGTCGCGCCCGAGCGGCCGCCCCGGTGAGCAGCACCAGGGCCAGCCCCTCACTCAAGAGCAGGACCGCCAGTCCCCAGGCCAACATCAGGGCGGCGGGGCGAGGCCGACCACCCAGCCGGCGGCGGGGAGCGGGGGCGGCCAGGCGAGACGCACCTCGAGCAGCGCGGCGGGGCTGTCGATCGCCGCGGTCAGCCCCCCGACCGCAATCGGACCGGCGATTGGCTGCACCGGCCCTCCGCCCAGCCGACGCTCGAGCCCGATCCACCAGGTGCCGGCGCTCGGGTAGGCCCGGAGTCGCGACGGCTCGAGCACGCGGACCCGCAGCACCGATCCCACCGCCCGGTCGAGTCCCAGTGACCAACCCGGCGTGGCCACGGGACAGTCGGCCGGGACGACCCCGGTGAGGCCGGCCCGGACCCACCGGAGGGAGTCCGCAGTGAGCAGGAGCACCTCGTCGCGACCCGCCACGGGCGGCCGCCCACCGGACCACCGCTGCCGGTCGATCCGAACCTCGGCCGGGGCCTGGGCACAGGGCACGGCGCGGCCGACCTGGCGGTCGAACTCGAGGCCGGGACCCGGGACCACCGAGAGGTCGGCGAGCGCGGCGCCGCCGAGCGAGACCGTGAGGAGGGACCCCGTGGCGGCGAGGTCCCGCTCGGCAGCGAGCCCGCGGTCGACCCGGACCGTGGCCCGGGCGGCCGCCAGCAGCAGCGGAAGCGTCGCCGCCGCGAGGAGGGCCGCGGCGCTGAGCGTCACCAGCAGCTCGACCAGGGTCGCCCCACGGCTCAGCGCCCGCATCGCACCACCACCAGGAGCCGGGGTCGCGTCGACGTGGCCACCAACGGCAGCTCGACCGCCGTCGGGCTCGGGCGGGCACGACACCCCGAATCGGCCCGAGCGCGGGCCACCAGGGCTGCCCGGAGGCGATCGGTGTCCCGTCCCTCCCGCACCTGCCGGTCGACCCTCAGGCTGCCGAGGAGCGCCGCCAGGAGCCCTGCCGCGGCCACCTCGACGAGCAGCATGGAGATCAGGAGTTCGACGAGCGAGGCCCCGCGGGTGCGACATGGTGGCATGGTGGAGGATGCGCCTCACCCGCGGACCGGGCATACCCCAAAAACAACGAACCGTCCGCACGATGGTGCGGACGGCCGGGGGGTGGGACGGCTGGCCCGGGTCGGCTCAGCTGCAGCTGATCTCGCCGTCGGTCAGCGTCCCGTCGCCGACGGTGACCGTGCACTCGTCGATCGCGCTGCTGATCGACGCGTTGCTGGCCGTGATGGTGAACATCTTGGCGTCGGCGCCGATCGACACCGTATTGCCGGGCGTGGGGATGAACATCTCGATCGGCAGGGAGACGGTGTACGTCGCGTAGTCGACGTAGTAGGCCTCCTGGGCACTCATCATGTTGCGCAGGTCGCTCTTGATCGAGGCGAGCTTGGCCTTGTCCTTGGTCGCCGCGAACTTGGGGACCGCGATGGCGGCCAGGAACCCGATGATCACCACGACGATGAGCAGTTCGATCAGGGTGAAGCCGCGACGCGCTGTGCTGCTGTGGACCACGGCTCCTCCCTTGCTAGGCTCGCGGGTGACAACCACGGTGGGAAGGAACGGGTGGTGCCCAACCGACCGGCCGGACACCACCCTTCACCACCAGAGGTACGGCGGAGCTTACGAGCAGGCGATGACGCCGTCGACGTTCGTCGCCGCGCCGGCACCCACCTGGACCGTGCACTGATCAAGCGTGCTGCTGATCGTGCTGTTGGTCGCGGTGGCCGTGTAGCCGCTCGCGCCCGGGGTGATCGTCATCGTGTTGGCCTGGGACAGCGAGAAGTTGCTGGCCGTCTCCAGCTGGCCGAACGAGCCATAGGTGGCGTAGTCCGAGAAGTACGCCTCCTGCGCCGTCATCATGTTGCGCAGGTCGGTCTTGACAGAGGCCAGCTTGGCCTTGTCCTTGGTCGCTGCGAACTTCGGGATCGCGATCGCGGCGAGAATGCCGATGATCACGACCACGATGAGCAGCTCGATGAGCGTGAAGCCCTTGCGATTGGAAAGCATTGCCGAGATCTCCAGTGGTGAGGAAAGACAGGGATCAACTGAGATTGCCGTCCGGGAATCCCAGTTGATCCCGGCACTGCCCCTCGGAACGTGCATCCTCCGTGCCACCGGGGTGATATACACTGTAAACTGTTGTCCAACAATGACTTATGGGCACACGACGCCGAACGTCTTCCCTCGGACCCGGGAGCAAGTTCTTGGACTCTGCAAGCATCGGGACCCGCCCCGACCTCCGGCGGGCGCACCAACGCCGCTCCAGATCGCCACGCCATGATGGCTGACGACCCCGGCCCGGTGGCCACCTCGCCCGCCCGGTGGGGGCCCGCCCTCGGCCTCACCCTGCTCGTTCTTGCCAGCACCTGGGCCGGGGTCGGCAACGGATGGGTCCAGGACGACCTGCCGATCATCTTCGTCAACGCCCTGGTCCACTCCCTCGGCAATCTCGGGCAGCTCTTCACCCATTCGTACTGGCCGGCCCCCTACCCGCCCGACCTCTACCGACCGATGGCGATGGTGGGCTTCGCCCTCCAGTGGAGCGTTGCCGGAGGCGAGCCGCTGGTCTTTCGGCTGGTCTCGATCGCGCTCTACCTCGTGGTCACCCTCGCCCTCTGGCGCCTGGCGCTCCGACTCCTCCCCCGCGGCCCGGCGTGGGTTGTCGCGGCCCTCTTCGCCGTCCATCCGGTGCATGTCGAGGCCGTGGCGGTGGCGGTCAACCAAGGCGAACTGCTGGTGGCGCTGGTCCTGATCCTCGGCATGAATGCCTGGATCGACCGGCGGAAGGCCGGGGCGCCGACCGGCGGCTGGTGGGGGGCCCGCCTGGCGGCCGCCTATTTCGTGGGGATCCTGATCAAGGAACACGCGGTGGTCTTCCCCGCGCTCCTCGCCGCCCTCGAATTCACGGTGCTCGACGACCGCCGGCCGTTCGGCACCCGCCTCCGCGAGCACCGACAGTTCCTGCTGGGTGCCGCGCTCGCCGTGGTTCTCGCCGTCGCGATGCGGGACCAGGTGCTCGCCGGGAACACCCGCGGGAGCTTCACCGCCGAGGCGCTCGAGGGGCTGGGGGTCGGCGGGCGGGCCCTGACGATGCTCTCCGTGGTCCCCGAGTGGGCCCGCCTGCTCATCTGGCCCCGTCACCTCCAGGCCGACTACTCCCTGCAGGAGATCGTCCCGGCCACCGGCTTTGGGGCTGCCCAGCTCCTGGGGACCGCCCTCCTCCTCCTGGCGATCGTCATCCTGCTGGCCTGCCGCCGGCGGCTGCCGGTGGCGGCCTTCGGGGTCGGTTGGCTGGCGATCGCCCTGGGGCCGGTGCACAACGTGCTGGTCCCCACCGGGATCGTGCTCGCCGAGCGCACCCTCTTCCTCGGCAGCGCCGGGTTCCTGCTCGGCGGGGTGGCGCTCCTCGCCGGGGCACGGGAGCGGGTCGCGGCGAGGTGGCCCCGCGGCACCCGGGGCGTCGTCCTCGCCGGGCTCGGTGCCCTGCTCGCCATGGGCATCAGCCGGTCGACCTCCCGGCAACGGGTCTGGCACGACCTGCCGACCCTCTGGCGCCAGACCCTGACCGATGCGCCCCTCAGCTATCGCGCCCACCACGCCTGGGCCGAGATCCTCTTCAAGGGCGGCGCCAAGGGCCCGGCGGAACAGCACTTCCGCCGCGCCATCGCGCTGCATCCGCGGGGCTGGCCGGTCTACCTCGAGCTCGCCGACAAGTACCGACTGAGCGGCAACTGCTGGCCGGCGGTCGACCTCTACACCGTGGCCCTCGGCCTCAACCCCATGCACAGCGCGGGGCGTGGCTCCCTCATCGCCTGCCTGGTCCACATCGGCAGGTATGCCGAGGCGGCCGAGGCGGCCCGCATCGGCGTCGAGCTCGGCGACGCCGCGGAGACCTTCGCGCGCTACGCCGAGGTCGCCGACAGTGCCCTCCGGGTCGGGGCACCAGCCGAGTCGGTCAAGCTCCCGGCCCCGATTCCCGCCTCCCCGGCCGCCCGATGACGACCAGGCGCGCGATGGTCGCGTCGTGTGCCGCGGCGGTCGCGGTCATGGCGGCCGCCGTGGCGGGCGGCTTCGTCAACGACGCGGCCGCGATGCTGGAGCGGGATCCTCGGTTTGCCCTGCCGATCGACTGGAGCGCCCTGCTCACCAGCTCCTATTGGCTGACCGGCCTCTGGCGACCCCTCACCATCGGCCTCTTCGGACTCCAGGCGGCCCTCCCAGGAGAGGCGATTCCGGCGGTGTTCCACGCCACCTCGATCCTGCTCTACCTGGTGACCACGGCCCTGGTGGTCCGGCTCGCGGCGCGGCTGGGGGCCGGCCCGACCCCGCTCCTCGTCGCCGGCATCCTCTTCGCCGTCCACCCGCTGCATGCCGAGGTGGTCGCCTCGATCGTGGGGCAGGCGGAACTGCTCACCGCCATCGCGATGCTGGGTGGCGCGCTGGTGTGGCACCGCGCGGCCCGGGAGGGCCCGGGGGCTGCGACCGTCCCCCTCCTGCTGCTGTCGCAGGCCGCCGCGATCGGCGCCAAGGAGCAGGGATTCGTCCTGATCGGCCTGCTGGTCGGCCAGCACCTGCTCTTCCCCGGTCGCCTCACGCACCGGCGCGCCGCCACGCTGCTGCTCCCGGTGGGGCTCCTCGCCGCGGTGCTGCTCCTCACCCGGGGGATGGTGACCGGATCGATCGTCGGCGAGACGCCGCTGGTCTACCTCGCCGGGCTCGACCTCGGCGCCCGCACCGTGACCGCCCTGGGGGTGCTCCCGGAGATCGTCCGGCTGGCGGTCCTGCCGCTGCACCTGCAGGCCGAGTACGGTCCACCCGACCTCCCGATCGGTCCACCGCTCGGGCTCCGGCACCTCCTCGGGATCCTGGTGGTCCTGGGCTGGGGGATCGCGCTGCTGCGGGCCCGGCACCGGGCCCCCCTCACGGCCCTCGGACTCTGGTGGATCGGGGTCACCTGGCTGCCCTCGTCGTCGCTCCTCGCCCCGGCTGGGGTGATGCTCGCCGATCGGCTGCTCTTCCTCCCGTCGATCGGCCTGGCCTTGGTGGTGGCGGGGGTGGTTCCGGACCGGCCGAGCGTCACCGGGCGCCTGGTCCTGGGCGGGGCGTTGGCCTGGGCGGTGCTGGCGGGGGTCCGCACCGTCGGGCGGGTGGCGACCTGGCGAACGCCCGAGGCGTACTTCACCCAGATGACCGTCGATGCCCCGCGCGTCTACCGCGCCTGGTATTTCCGCGGGCTGTCTGAGCGCGACCTCGGGAAACACCGGGAGGCCGAGGCGCACCTGCGCCACTCCCTGGCACTCTGGGACCGGGATCCCGTGGTGCACGACGTCCTCGGGCAGGTGTTGCGCACCGACGGACGCTGCCGGGAGGCGGTGACGATCCTCCGCGCGGGGCTCGCGCTCGAACCCGGCCGGACGCAGACCCGTGCCAAGTTGGGGGAGTGCCTGCTCGAGACCGGCGATTCCGTCGCGGCGCGCGCCCTCGCGCGCGAGGGGATCGCCCTCGGCCAGGACGCCTTCGTCCCCCTGCTCCGGCGCGCGGGCGGCGACTAGCTCCCCGGTCCCCCGTGGATCACGCGCCGTTCATCGGGGGCGATGCAGCACAGCCCCGGCAAGATCGGCCCACAGGGTGTCCGAGACGGGCGACCAGTCGAGCCAATCCCGCCAGACGAACGGCGCGTTCAGTGCCACGATGCTGCCTGGAATCCGACCGCATCCGTACGAGTAGCTGAGAAATGCGGCGTGTGGACGGGCAAGGTCCCCGACCCCGCCGAGATACGCACAGGGCACATCCACGACCGTCGGCGCTGCCACCGCGGTCGTGAACCGCCGTGCGATGGCATAGTCGCGCAGTTCATCCGCCCGAACGGGAAGCCTTCTTGGCCCAGTTGGGGGGCCGAGCACGAAGAGGGTATCCTCGACGGTCAGCGAGACGAGTGTCCTCGCCAGGCCTTCGTTGAGGTATGCCGCAGCCGCCGCGGTCTCCGTCGAGCGCGCCGCGGGGATGGCGGCATAGCCCACCACCACCACGGCCCCGAGCACACCCACCACCCGACGCCCGCCACCTCGGCGGTACAGCTCATCCGCGGCTGCCCCGAGCAAGAGGGCCGGGCCGACAAAGAGCGGCAGGGCGTAGAAGGCATCGAACTTCGGCCACGGCAGGTACGCCAGTGCGCCCAGGACCGGCACCCCGAACCCCAGCCCCAGGGCCAGACCCAACCGACGCCTCGACACCCCCCTCCGGAGTGCCGCCATGAACCCGAGGGCTGCCACCAGGAGCGCCGCCACGTTCGCCGGGTAGAGGAGGCTGAGGGCGGCCCTCCCCTCCGAGCGCACCGGGAGCAGCGATGCCACCAGGTTGGACCAGAGGTGGGAGAGGGTGAGGGCCCCCGACCCGTACGCCATGCCGTAGCCCGTGGCCCGATCCCCCGTCCGCACCC
>JAHEFN010000020.1 GCA_024640185.1 Gemmatimonadota bacterium
TGACCTTGTGGGCCAACTCACGACGGCTGGCGACTCGCTGCAGTTCAGTTTCGCGCACGCCGCGCTTCCGGCGACGAGGCTCGCTGGCGAGGGGACCGTCCGCTGGCCCGACGGCCCCATCCAGTACGACTTCACGATGCAGGCCGATACCGTGGCGCTGGCCGACCTGCTCTGGGTGCAACCTGACTTCCCGGCCTGGGTGGGACGGGGCCGGGTCACCGCTTTCTCGACCTCGAACCGGCACACCGACTTCCGCCTCGAGGAGCTTGTGCTCGGGGACCAGACCGCCCGAGCCGCCGGCTCACTGGTGGCGATGGTCGATGAGGATCGTGGCTTCGGGGTCCGGGATCTCGACCTCTCCCTGAGGGCGGTGCCGTTGGCCGTGATGCGACCCTACCTCGACACACTCCCGTTCCGCGGCAACATCACCGGACGCCTGCAGGCCGCTGGTTACCAGGAACTGTTGCGGCTGACCGGCGAATTGGACTACACCGACCTCACCCCGGCCTCGCGGCCGACGTCACGACTCGACTTCACTGGTGATGTGGCGTTCGGAGCGGCGGATGGAGCCGTCTTCCGCCAGTTCAGGCTGCGCGAGACGGTGCTCGACCTTGCGACGGTGGAGGCCATCATTCCGTCGGTGATTCTCCCCGGCCGACTTCGCCTGATCGGACGTCTCGATGGGCCCTGGCAGAACGCCCAATTCGAGGGCACCGCCGAGCATCTGGCCACCGATACCTCCCTCTCGCGGATGATCGGTCGGGTGAGGTTCGACAGCCGTGGTGAGGTGGTTCGCCTCGCGATGGACGCACGGCTCGACCGCCTCTCGTTCGATGGCCTCCGAACGGGATACCCCTCGCTCACTCCCCGTGGCGGTGTCGTCGGCAGGGTCGAGGCCAACGGTCCGCTCGACTCCCTGACTCTCGACGCCGACCTCAGTGGTGAGATCGGCGAATTCTCCGCCGTTGGGGTGATCGCCGCGACCGGAGCGCGGTACGCCTTTGACTCCCTTGCCCTCGTGCTCCGTCGGGTGGACGCGGCCGCGCTGCTCAATCGTGGGCCCACCACCGCCATCTCCGGTCGAGTGGTGCTCCGCGGTGTGATCGACTCGGGTGCCCCGGCACGGGGCGTCGTGACCGTCGAGCTGGCACAGTCGCGATTTGGTGGCATCACCGTCGATGGCCTGGCGGGTCGATTGCGCTCTGACGGACGGATGCTGGAGATCGACTCCCTCACCGCCGTCTGGCCCGACAGCCGGATGATGGCGGACGGCAGCATCGGCTGGATCTCTCCCGACTCGGGCGAAGTGTCCATCGCGGCGGAGGCCCTTCGGTTGACCGCACTCGACTCCCTGGTGCGCGCGATGCTGGCCCTCGAACCGGACACCATGACGCCGCGACCGTTCGACGGGGTTGCCCGGGTCCAGATGACCGCCAACGGTGCCCTCGACGATCCAGCAATCACCGGCGTGGTGGAGGCGCATGACCTCATCCTCGACGGCTGGCGCCTCGCCGTCCTGCGGGCAGGGTTCGATTCCGACACCTTGGCGGCCAGTGGGCTCTCGGTCGACCTGACCGCCGACTCGCTCGGCCATGGGGAGTACCTCGCTCGCGAGCTGCAGCTGCGGCTGCAGCGCGCCGAAGATTCACTCAGTTTTGCGGCCAGTGGCCGACTGCGTGATGCGGTGATGGGCGTGACCGGTTGGTGGGTCGGCGCGGACTCCGCAGCACAGCTCGGCATCGACTCGCTCGGACTGGCCCTGCCTCGGCAGCAGTGGCGGCTTGAACGTCCTGCGTTGGCCGCCTGGAGCGAGCGGCAGATTCGCCTCGACGATCCGGTGGTGATCCATACCGCGGATGGCAGTGGGACGATGACGCTCACCGGGGCGATCCCCGGCAACGCACCGGGCGACCTCAGTGCCTCGATCGTGGGATTTGACCTCGCCGACCTCTACGCCGTCCTGGAACGAGACACCAATGCCGTGGGTGGAATCGCCTCGGCCGACTTCAGGCTTGGCGGTACCCGGCGTGAGCCGTTGTTGCGGGGCAATGCGATGGTCACCGGCCCGTCGTTCGGCGATGCGAATCCCCCGCTGGTGCGTGCCGCGTATGACTACCGCAACCGCCTGTTGCGCTCCAACCTGACCTTCTGGAAGACCGGCGAGCCGGTGCTCGAGGTCGATCTCTCCTTGCCATATGACCTGGCCCTGGCGGAGCGGGAGGTTCGACGGTTGCCGGGAGCGATCGAGATCTACGCCAGCGCCGACTCGGTCGATCTGTCGATCTTCGAGGCCTTCACCAGCAACATCCGACTCACGACCGGGGCGATGGCGCTCGACCTGACGGCCTCTGGTACCTGGGAGGCTCCCCGTCTCGACGGCGAGCTCGCGATCATGAAGGGCCGCACCTCCCTGCCGGCGCTGGGGGTGCGGTACTCGCCGATCGATGGACACGCGACCTTCGTCGGGGACTCGATGGTGATCGACACCCTCCTGCTCTCCAGTGGGGAGCGCGACCTGATCGTGAAGGGGTTGGTCAGGTTCTCGGACCTCAGTCGGCCGGTGCTCAACCTGACCCTCGCGTCGCAGGGATTCCTGGCGATCAACGTCCCCGGTTTTCTGGTGCTCCGTCCCACCGGCACCGCCACCCTGAGCGGTCCACTCTGGCAGCCGGTCCTGCGGGGCAACGCGATCCGGGTCGACGACAGTGAACTGTACTTCGCCGACCTGCTGAACAAGGACGTCATCGACCTCGAGGACCCACAGTTCGCCGACCTGATCGACCCGGAGGAGATTCGCAGCCAACAGCTGGGGGCCGCCTTCCAGAACCGTTTCCTTGACTCACTGCGGATCGAGAACCTGCCGTTCCGGATCGGATCGAACGTTTGGCTCCGCTCGAGTGAGGCGAATATCCAGCTCGACGGTGTGGTGCGGGTCGAGAAGGTCCGCCGTGACTATCGGCTCACCGGGACCCTCAATACCCCCCGAGGCAACTACACTCTCAAGGTCCTCGGGGCCCTCTATCGCAACTTCGAGGTCGACCGGGGAACGGTGCGCTACTCCGGCACGCCGGACCTCAACGCCGACCTTGACGTCACGGCGCAACACAACGCCCCGACCAGCAGCGGTGACGAGATTCCGATCGTCGCCCACATCACGGGGACCATCCTGGTGCCCCGGATCGAGCTCTCCTCCCCGGGACGCTCGCTGACCGAGCGAGACCTGGTCTCGTACATGATGTTTGGCGAGCCCGAGTCCCAGCTGGGACGGACCCGGTATGGCAGTCTTGCCCTGCAGTCGGCCATCGGGGTGGTCTTCGGTGAACTCGAGAATTCCGTGCTGGGGCAGGGTGGTGGGTACGCGCCGGATGTCTTCCGCGTCCAGCCTGGCGTCTCCGCGCTGGGCGAATCCGGATCCTTCACGAGATTCGCCGCGGGCTGGCAGCTGGGTGCCCGCTGGTTCGTGACCCTCAACGCCGGCTTCTGTTTCGGTGGCCAGCAGGCCCAGCAGATCACGGCCCAGAACTTCGGGGCATCGATCGAGTATCGTTTTGCCAGGGACTGGCGTGCGCAGGCCTCGGCCGAGCCGGTCCAGAGCTGTCTCAACGGCAGGTTGGGTGATGCGTTTGGTACGATCTCACGCCGGTACCAACTGGGTGCCGACCTCCTCTGGGAAAAAGAGTACTGAGTGCCCCGAGCCCTCTTGATCGCCAATCCCAATGCGGCACGAACCCAGGCCGCCACCGTGAGCGGCTTGGAGCGGATCATCCGTCGCGCCGGCTGGGAGCTCGAGATTCTGGCGACGGGGGGACCTGGTGACGCACGGAAGCACGCCGCGTACGGCGTGGCCGAGGGGATGGACGTGGTGGCGGTCTTCGGCGGGGACGGCACCACCATGCAGGCTGCGGCCGCCCTGGTCGGCAGCGAGACGGCATTGGGGATCATCCCCGGCGGGACGGGCAATCTCCTGGCCGGCAACCTTCGCATTCCCAGCAACCCGCTCAGGGCAGCCAAGCTGATGGTCGCCGGGAGGCCGCGTGCCCTCGACTTGGGCCGCATGCGGCGGGCGGATGGGGAGCACTACTTCGCGGTGGCGTGCGGGGCCGGCATCGACGCTCGGGTGATGGTGGAGACCGAGTCGGCGATGAAGCATCGCTGGGGGATGATGGCCTATGTGGCGACCACCCTGCGGATCCTCCCGGAAGTCCGTTCGGTACCCTTCCTGATCACCGTCGATGGGGTCGAATTGGAGGCCAATGCAGCGATGCTGCTGGTGGCCAACTGTGGGGAGGTCATCCCACCCTTGATCCGCCTTGGCCCCGGCATCGTTCCCGATGACGGGGTGCTCGATGTGATCGCCATTCAGGCCGACACCATCGGCCAGAGCGTTCGGGCCGTCTGGGACCTGCTCACCGAGCGGAGCGGCACCTTTGGCAAGGACGCCTTCGTGGCCTCGGCCCGGGGTCGGGAGATCTCGGTACGGACCGGCGATGACAGCATCCACCCCGTCCAACTCGATGGTGAGCCCGGTGGGGAGACGCCCTTCAGCGTCTCGGTGGTCCCCGGGGCGGTGCGGGTCATGGTGGAGCGATCGGGAGCGTAGCCCCCGGGGCGCAATCGGGTCTGCTCGGGTGTCTACTTTCTGAACGGTCGAGGCCCGCGTAGACTTGGGGTATCGGGTGGGGGCGATCTCCCAACCCACTCGCCCCTCACCACCGAGGATGTCGCGCCCCACCATGTCCTTCTCGATCCTCATCATCGACGACGACGTCACCCTCCTGGGCCAGGTCGGCACGCTCTTCGAGGGGCTGGGGTGGGATGTCCATCGTGAGCTTTCCGGGGAATCGGGGCTGGCAACCTTCGCTCGGACGCTGCCGGACGTGGTCCTGGTGGAGCAGCGCCTGCCGGGAATCGATGGTCTGGAGGTGCTCGGCCAACTGCGTGGGAAGAGCACCGCCGTGGTGGTCATGTCGTCGGATGGGCACATGCCCACGGCGATTCGGACGATTCGGGAGGGGGCCGAGAACTTCCTGCTCAAGCCGATCGACCCGGAGTACCTGCAGGTCGTCGCCGAGCGGGCCGCCGAAAAGGTCAGGCTCCATCGGGTGAACCACGCCCTGATCGGCCGCGGGGCCGCCTCCGGTGGACTCGAGGCGCTCGGCTCGTCGGCGCCGATGCTCGAGCTGCGTGAACAGATCATGGCCATCGCCAGGAGCGGCCAGTCGGCGGTCCTGCTGCGGGGGGAGACGGGCTCGGGAAAGCGGACCGTGGCCCGGTTGATCCACGATCTTTCGAGTCGGTCCGCGGCGCCGTTCATCGAGTGTCTCCCTGCCACGTCCGATGCTCAGAAGTTGGAGGCAATGCTCTTTGGGGTGGCCGACGGGGCTACCGGCACCCTGGACTCGGCGCCGGGCCTCCTCGAGACGGCCGACGGTGGCACCCTCCTGCTCCACCACATCGAGCTGGCACCGATGGCGGTCCAGCAGCAGCTCGAACAGGCACTCGGACGACAGGCCTTCCGACGGTCTTCCAGCGCAAGGGAGATACCTGTGGACCTGCGGCTCATCGCGACGACCTCGATTGACCCCACCGAGGCGGTCGGGGCTGGCCGCCTTTCTCCGGAGCTGTATTATCGATTGAAGGCGATGGAGATCGTGGTCCCGCCGCTGCGCGACCTCCCCTTGGAGGATATGTCCGCGACGGTGCACCGGATGCTCCGGTCGATCGTCCCCGGGCTGGTCGAGGCACCACGGGCGGTCTCGGATGCGGCGCTCGAGCGGATGGTGGATCACAAGTGGGCCGGGAATTTCCGGGAGTTGCGCCATGTCCTTGAACGCGCCGCTCTGCAGGCCAGGGGACAGGAGTCGATCGGCGTGGAGCACCTGCCCGGAGAGTTCCGGGCCCGGCCAGGTCCCTTCGATAGACGTCACACGCCGCTCACGATGGAGGAGGTCGAACGGATGCACATCGAGCGCACGCTGAGGCATCACGACGGCAACCGGACCCGCAGCGCGGAGGAACTGGGCATTTCCCGCGCCACCCTGATCGCGAAGATCAAGAAGTACGCGATCCCGCTCTGATGACCACCAAGCCGCGGTCACCGCTCATGGAAAAGGACGCAATGCTCTGTCGGGCGTGCGGCCGTGAGGAGCGCGCGTCCGAGGGGTACCCCTGCGACGGCTGTGGCACCTTCGTCTGCCTGATGTGCACCATCCGTGGGACGACGCGTTGCCGCGAATGCGCGGCCAAGGACGTCGCCGAGTGACGGCGGTGCTTGCCACCGCTGCCATCGCCCCAGTCCATGCCACCGCCTCGCTCCGCTCGGAGCAGGTCACCCAACTGGTGCTCGGCGAGGGTGCCCGCGTCGATATCCGGGAGGGGGAGCACCTCCGGATCATCACCCTGCTCGATGGCTACGTCGGCTGGGTGCATCAGGGGTATCTCCGGCAGACCGACGCGCACACCGTCGAGAGCTGGTTGGCGACGGCCGCCTGGTCGGAAGGGGCAGAAGTCGAGGTGGCCGGTGTCACGCTGCAGGTACCCCATCGAGGTCGGCTGCCGCTCGAGGGTGGCGCGCGCGTGAGGCTCCCCGACGGACGACCAGCGACACTTCGGCGCGGGAGGATTCGACCCCACGGCGAGGTGATGCGCGATGCCGTCACGGTCTCGCCTGCTGAGTGGGCATGGCAGGCCTTCGGCGGGAGTCCGTACCTCTGGGGCGGGGTCACCGCTGCTGGTGTCGACTGCAGTGGTTTGGTCCAGACCACCTTCCTCGCCCGAGGGGTCCCGCTTCCCCGAGACACGAGGGATCAGGTCGCCCACGGCACGGCGGTGGCCCGGGACGCGATGGCCGCCGGTGACCTCATCTTCTTCCGGGGGATGGAGACCGAGCGGATCACCCACGTGGCCATTGCCGCCGACGCCGAGTCACTGGTCCACGCCACCGCAGACACCGGTACGGTGATCCGCGAGTCCTTCACCGCCGGGTCCCGTGCGGCGCCGTTGATGACCCGCGCCGTCGCCATTCGGCGACTGGTTTGAGTCGATGCGCGCCCTGATCCTCTTCGACATCGATGGCACCCTGCTCACCAGTGCTGCGGCCGGGCGCGAGGCAATCGGGAAGGCCTTTGCCGAGGAATTCGATGACCTCGGCTTCCTCGACCAGATTCGCTTCGACGGCAAGACCGATCCCCAGATCGTGCGGGAGCTCTATGCGGTCGCCGGCCATCCGGAGCGTGCCACCGAAGCGGCCACCGGCGCGCTGCTGGATCGCTACCTCGACCACCTCGTGGTGGCCCTCGCTGGCCGTGATGGTCGGGTGACGGCTCTGCCCGGCGTCCCCGACCTGCTGCATGCCCTCGAAGCCGAAGTGGATGTCTGTGTCGGCCTGCTGACAGGCAACGTGGTGCGCGGTGCCGAGCTCAAGCTCAATGCGGCTGGACTGGACTTCGGCCGGTTCGCCGTCGGGGCGTTCGGGTCGGACAGCCCGCACCGTTCGGAGCTGCCTGCCATCGCGGTGGAGCGGACCGTGACGCGCTTCGGTCGCGCGCCGGCGGGCGAACGCATCGTGATCATCGGCGATACGCCAGCCGACGTCACCTGCGGGGCCGCCCTCGGGGTCCATACCGTCGCAGTGGCCACCGGGTCCTACAGTGAACAGGAGCTCCGCGCTGCGGGTGCCGCTGTCACGGTGCCCACCCTGGAGCGGACCGCCGATCTGGTCGAGGCGATCCTCTGCACGAGCCTGAACTGATGATGGCCACCTCCCGCCCCCTCGCCCCGGCGCTCGGTCATCTCGCCGATCCTCCCTCCTCGGCTCCGTTCGATGATCTTCGGCTGACGCTGCTCAACGAGCTGGTGGTCGGTGGGGGAGCGGAGCCGCTCGACGTGGCCTGGTCCGCCGCATGGCATCGGGCGGTCACGGCCGTACGCGACCGCCTGCTGGCCGCGGCGACCGAGGATCTCGAGGCCGCCGCTCGACGCTCGCGGTACCCGAGACGGGCGCTCCTGCTCCTGCTGCCGGATGCCTCGGCGGCCGACCGGCTGCTCAATCGGCTCCTGGCGGAAGGGATGGCGCTGGAGCGACTCGCAGGCACGGCGGTCGACGCCGCAGGAATCCGAAAGCGGGGCGCGGCGATCGAGGCGGGTTGGCAGGCCGTGGTCCAGTCGGCGGGCATGGAGCGGGCGCGGTGGCGGGGAGTGGCCACCAGGGTTGTGGCATGGAAGCGACCGTGGACTCCTCTGTTGATCGCGGGCGGCGTGTTCCTCACCCTCGCTGCGATCGTCGCGGCCTGGATCGGCGGCCTGCTCCCGGCACCCCGCTTCGTGCGACCGGTGATCGATGCGTTCTGGAGGGTGCCGTGGCCATAGTCTCGATCGGACTCGATGTGGTGGAAGTGGAGCGGGCCCGGTCGATGCTCGATCGACTCGGGGACCGGATCCTTGAGCGGACGATGACCGCGGTCGAGCGGGACTACCTCGACTCCCTCGGTGACCCGGCCCCCGCCTTCGCCGCCCGCCTGGCCGCCAAGGAGGCCGTCTACAAGGCCCTCCAGGTGTTGCCCGGCTCCCGCCCGGTGGGCTGGCGCGAGATCGCCGTGCGCCGCCTCCCCGATGGGCGGCCGGAGGTGGAGCTCAGCGGCCGGGCGGCCGATCTCCTCGCTCCTCATCGCGTCTCGATTCATCTCTCGATCAGCCACAGCCGTGATGTTGCGGCGGCGGTGGCGATCCTCGAAGGCTGAGCCCTTTCGTCCTCGGCGGCTTTCTTCTAGTTTGAGCGGTCCGCAACAAAAGCGATTGAGAATGATTCTCGTTAATGCTGTAGCCCTCTTCTTTTCCCTCGCTGGCGCTGGCCCCGATTCGGTGGCCATGGCCCGCCGCATCGCTGCGTCGGCAGAGCTGGCGGCGCAGGAGTACCGCATCGGGGTCGTGGAGGGGCGGGTCGTGGCGCCCGCCGAGGTCGAGGAGGCTCGGCTCTTCCTCGGTGAGGCGAAGCGGACCGCCGCGTTGCTGCCCGAGCCGGTCGCCGTTCCCGCCATCGCCGAACTCGACCGCGCCCTTGGCTTCGTGGCCGGGCTCGCGATCCCGGATTCCCTCGACGCCTCGGTCGACAGGCTTGCCTCGCTCCTCGCGACGTCGCTCAACGTGGTCCTGGTCGAGATTCCCCGTGGTCCGCCCTCGCTTGAGCGTGGCGCGGAGCTCTATCGTCGGGAGTGTCGCTCCTGTCATGGCGACGCCGAATCGGGTCAGGGCCCGGTTGGACTGGGGCTCGATCCGCCACCGACCGACCTGACTGATCATGTCCTGCTCGCGGATGTCACTCCGCTGGCCTTCTACCAACGGATCACCATCGGCGTGGCGGGGACCGCCATGCCGGCCTTTGAGAGCCGGATTCCGGCCGCCGACCGTTGGGCGCTCGCGCTCTACTCCAGCACCCTGCGCCAAGTGTCACCGGCGGGTGAGGTGCCGGTGGAACTGCAGGACTTCGCCGCCACTGCCCAGCTCAACGACCTTGAGATCCTCGCGGCGCTCGGCGCCGGTGCCGAGCGAAGTCAGGTTGCCGCGGTCCGCGCCTTCCAGCTCCCGGACGAGGCGATTCCGTCGTACGCGGCGATCTTCGCCGCCGTGCGGGAGAAGGTCGGTGAATCCGAGCGCCTCGCCGGCACCGGCGATCACGATGCCGCGGTGGCCTCGGCATTCGACGCCTATCTCGCCTTCGAGGGGGTGGAGCGAACGGTTCGGGCCAAGGATGCCGCACTCGCCAGCGAACTCGAGGCGTCATTTGCCACCCTGCGGACCCGGGTGGCCGGGGGAGCGACAGCGGCGGAACTCGATGCGGTGCACCGCGACCTGCTCGGTGGGCTGGAGCGGGCCGAGCGCGTGGTCGGCGACGAACTCTCGCCGTTCAGTCTCTTCCTCCAGTCGCTGATGATCATGATCCGCGAGGGTCTGGAGGCGATCCTGATCGTCGGTGCCTTGATGACCTTCCTGGTGAAGATCGGCGCGGGACACCGACGGCGCGATATCCATATCGGGGTCGGCGCCGCGGTGGCCCTCTCGCTGTTGACGGCGGTGTTGCTCGAGACGGTCTTCCAATTGTCTCCTGCCAACCGCGAGGTGCTCGAGGCGTTCACCATGCTAACCGCCGTCGTGGTGCTGTTCTACGTGTCGTACTGGTTGCTGTCCAAGATGGAGGTCCAGCGCTGGACGGCATTCGTGAAGGCGCGGGTGCAGGTGGCGGTCACCGGTGGATCAGCCTTCGCCCTCGCCTCCGCCGCATTCCTCGCGGTCTATCGTGAGGGCTTCGAGACGGTGCTGTTCTACAAGGCGCTCTTTGTCTCCGGTGGTTCCAGCGGGGGCACCTTCCTGCCGGTGATGAGCGGGGTCGTGGTGGGCGCTCTGGTATTGACCATCGTGTACATCGCGATCAACCGGTTCGGCATCCGACTGCCACTCAAGCCCTTCTTCGGGATCACCAGCGCGTTCCTCTACTACACGGCCTTCGTCTTCGCCGGGAAGGGCATCGCCGAATTGCAGGCCGGTGGTGTCGTGGGCACCACCGTGTTGCCGGGGTGGCCGCGGGTGGCCGCACTCGGCATCTATCCGACCGTGGAGTCGCTGTTGGCACAGGCCGTCCTGCTGACCTTGGCCGCGGCGGCGCTGTTCTGGATCTTCGTGGTGATGCGGAGACGTGAGGACGCGATGGGTCCCGCGCGTGTCGAGGTGGATGCCCCGCCGCTGATGTCCTCGGTCGAGGAGGGGCCCGGGAGGGAGAAGGCGATGCTGCGATCCCTCGAACAGATGGAGGGTGACCTCGCTGCGCTCAAGTCCGAGGTGCAGCGCCTCCGGGATACCGTGGTCGAATCGAGTGCGGAGAGCGCGAGCAAGTCCTGAGACAGGAACTCGACTGAATGCGAAACGGCCCGCCAGTGATGGCGGGCCGTTTCATCGAGGGGTCCCAGAACGCCCCCTGAGTATACGGAGACGAACAGATGTGTTCGCTCCACCCTTCTTCGTCCTGGGACTTTTTCCGGCGTCGGTTGCTGCCTCATCTTGCCGTCGCCAACTGAGGGAGAAGCTACGGCTCGATGGTGGTACTGTCAACCTGAATTACGACCAAATCACACTCATTTCGGCGGTCATTTCTTGGCGGCTGCACCACGCTCGAGCCAGGCGCCAGGCGCCAGGCGCGGGGCGTTTCTGAGTTTGATCCACATCACCGCACCGAGCGTCACCAGCGCCAGGGACATCGCCTGGGCGAGGGTGAGCCCGGGGATGAACTGTGCGTCATCCTTGGCGCGGAAGAACTCCACCACGAACCGTTCGGTGCCGGCCATCATCAGGTAGGCGCCGAAGAGCCAACCGGTGCCGCCGGCCCGGGTTCGCCAGCGCCAGAGCAGCGCGAAGACCACGAGGATGATGCTGACCTCGTAGAGCTGGGTCGGGTGGACGAACAGGACGGTCTCGGGCGAGGCGCCCGCCGGCATCGGGATGCCGAAGCTGCGCGCCATGATCCCGGCCGTGCTCGGCGGCGCCCCTTCGGGGAACGCCACGGCCCATGGCATCTGCGTGGGTCGGCCGTAGTCATCACCGACCACGTAGCAGCCCACCCGACCGATCGCGTACCCGGCCGCCATCACCGGTGCGGCGAGTTGCAGTGTCCAGAGCCAGGGCACCCGTCGGCGCCAGCTGTTGAGGAAGACGCCGAGGGCGCCACCAGCAAAGCCGCCGTAGAAGACCAGCCCGGATCGTTCGAAGAGGGTGTCGAGGCCGTGCAGCCCGGCGTACCAGAGCTTGGCGCCCAGGATCCCTCCCACCAGCCCGCCGATGATCATGTCGCCCGAGTAGTCCGGTGCGAACCCGAGCCGTCGCAGTTCGTGGTCGATCAGCCAGGCGCCGATGGCGAAGGCAAGCGCCATCGTGAGACCGAAGCCGGTGATCACCAGCGGTCCGATGCTGAACTCGAGTGGGAAGGCTACGGTCATGGCACGGCTCCGGTGGGGTGGGCGAGTCCGGGTAGCGGCAGTGAATCACGGGCCTCGAGGGTGCTGTCGTGGCGCTGACCGGAGGCCAGTCGCCACGAGCCGGCAGCGCCGATCATCGCGGCGTTGTCGGTGTTGAGTCGGGGGGAGGCCACGGCGACCCGTGTCCCGGCGGGCATCTGCTCCCGCATCGCCACCGTCAGGGCTCGGTTGCAGGCGACCCCACCGCCGAGGACCACCAAGTCGCGCTGATACTCGAGCGCGGCGTCCGCCGTCTTCCGTACCAGCACCTCGATCGCCGCGTCCTGGAACCCTCGGGCGAGATGGGCCCGGTGGGCGTCGACATCATCGCACTTCTGCACCGCCCGGAGCAGTGCGGTCTTGAGGCCGCTGAAGGAGAAGTTCCAGCGATCCTCCTCGGCGATGCCCCGCAGCAGCGGACGGGGAAAGGTGTACCGACCGGGGTCACCCTTGGCCGCGAGTCGCTCCATCGCCGCGCCGGCGGGATAATCGAGGCCGAGGAGGGTGCCCACCTTGTCGAACGCCTCACCGGCTGCATCGTCCTTGGTGGCACCGAGGAGCTGGTAGTCGCCCCAGGCCGGGACATCGAGCAGCATGGTATGACCGCCACTGACGAGCAGGGCGGTGAATGGTGGCTGGACGGTGGGATCTTCGAGGACCGGGGCAAAGAGATGGCCCTCCAAGTGATGCACCCCGATGAGGGGGAGTCGCTCGCGCCATGCGAGGGTCTTGGCCCAGGTCACGCCGACCAGCAAGGCCCCGAGGAGTCCCGGCCCATGGGTGACCGCGATGCCGTCGATCCCTTCGAGGGTACCGCCGGCCTGCTTGAGGGCCTCATCGCAGACCGGCCCAACCGTCTCGAGGTGGGCGCGCGAGGCAAGCTCGGGGACCACACCACCGAAGATCCGGTGGATGTCCTGGGAGAGGATCGCCAATCCCTCGAGGGTACAGCGATCGCCGTCGCGGCGAACCACCGCGGCCGACGTTTCGTCACACGATGTCTCGAGTGCCAGGACGGTGAGGCTCATTCGCCCAACAGCTTCTCGATCCGGGATCGGTGGGCCGGCGAGTCCCAGTGCTCCTCGCCCAGCGACATGAAGACGATGGTGCCATCGGCGTCGAGGAGAAACGACTGCGGTACGCCGATCATCCGGTAGGCTTGCTGGATCAGGCCGCTCCGATCCTGGAGCAGGTCGAAGGAGAGGCCCAGTTCGTCGGCGAACTCGGTGACCTTGTCGGCGCTGCCTCCATCAACGGACACGGCCGCAATCCTGAACCCTCGATCCCGGAACTCCTGATAGAGGCGCTCCATCGACGGCATCTCGGCACGGCAGGGGGCACACCAGGTGGCCCAGACATTGACCAGGGTCACGTGGCCTGCATACCCGGAGCGCAACGCGACGGAATCGCCGCTGGCCAGATCGAGGACGCGATAGTCCGGGGCCCGCTGGCCGACGTAGGCGCCCTCGGGTGGTGGTGCGTACTGCGTCAGCGCCCAGGCGCCGAGGAGCAGCCCGGACACGATCGCCGCGACCATCATCCACTGTCGCTTCATGAGGCCGGACCGTCGTCCGCAAGGAGTTGTTCGATGATGCGCTGATTCGATGGGGAGGCCCAGGGATGTGCGCTGTAGATGATCCGCACGATCTTGCCCCGCCGGTCGATCAGGAACGACTCCGGCACACCGGTGGTCAGGTAGGCCCGCTGGATGGAGCCCTCCTGGTCGTGGAGTACATCGAACGCCACGTCGTAATCGGCGATCCACTCGCTGACGGCGGAGGAGTCGGAGACGTCGACGCTCACGGCGGCGATCCGGAGCCCTTTCGGGCCGAGGATCCTCGCCAACGAGTCGAGGGCCGGGATCTCCTCCTTGCAGGGCTCACACCACGTGGCCCAGATGTTCACCAGCGTCACCTCGCCGGCATAGTTCGCGCGGAGCGAGACCGAATCGCCGGTCCGAAGATCCACGGCCTGGAAGTCGGGAGCGGGAAGGCCGATCCCGATCGGGGCAACCGATCCGCAGGCAGCCGTGCCGACCAGGGCGAGGGTGGTGAGGAAAGGCAGGCTGCGGTTCATGCGACCGTCCGGCAGGCGTTGAGAAGGGCTCCGACGGCTCCGGCGATGTCCGCCTGTCCGAAGACCGCGGTGCCGGCGACAAAGGTGTCGGCACCGGCCCGGTGCGCCGCGCTGATCGTGGCGGTCGTGACCCCGCCGTCGACCTCGATGCTGGCAGTGCTCCCGGCCTGGTCAAGCAGTGCCCGGACGCGGGCGATCTTTCGGTTCGACGCGGGGAGGTAGTGCTGTCCGCCGAAACCGGGATTGACGCTCATCACCAGCACGAGGTCGAGGTCGTCCACGACCTCTTCGAGCCACCTGACGGGGGTCGAGGGGTTGAGCACCAGCCCGGCGAGCATCCCTGCCTCCCGGACGGCGACGAGGTGGCGCTGGAGATGCACCGTTGCTTCGGGGTGAAAGGCGAACACCGCGGCGCCGAGGTCGGCATACTCCTCGATGTACTGCTCGGGATTCTCGACCATGAGGTGGACATCGATGGGCAGCTCGGTGATCCGGCGCAGGGCCCGGATCATCGGCGCGCCGAAGGTCAGGTTGGGAACGAAATGCCCGTCCATGACGTCCACGTGCATCCACGCCGCACCGCCGGCTTCTGCCTCCTTCACCTGTTCGGCCAATCGGCCGAGGTCAGCGCTCAGCACGCTGG
>JAHEFN010000254.1 GCA_024640185.1 Gemmatimonadota bacterium
CGGGCGCGGGATGGCTGTCGTACTCCAACGCCGGTCATCCCTATGCCTATCGGGTCACCCCCACCGGGGTGGCGGAGCGTCTTGGCGTCACGGCGCCGCCCCTCGGGCTCGAGGCCGAGGGGTCCTTTGGTCGGGCGAACATCCCGTGGACGTTCGGGGATGACCTGTTGGTGCTCTGTACCGACGGCTTGACCGATCGGGAGACGGCGGACGGCGAACGCTACGGGGAGGATCGGCTCCTTGCCCGACTTGAGGCTGGGCGGGCCCTCGACCCACGAGCGCTGCTGCAGTTCGTCCTCGACGATGTCGAGGAACGTTGCGATGTGGCCCGGGATGACCTGACCCTGCTCGTCCTCCGGATGTAGGGTGCGGCCCCGCAAGGACCTCGGGCAGCACTTTCTCACCGACCCCCGCCTGTTGGCCCGGATCGCCGAGGCGAGCGGCGCAGGGCCCACCGATCTGGTGCTCGAGATCGGCCCCGGTCCCGGGGGCCTCACCACGGCGCTCCTCGATCGAGGGGCCACGGTGGTCGCGATCGAACGAGACCGGCGTCTCGGCGAGACGCTGCGGCGCAAGCTGGGCGAGCGGGACTTCGTGCTGATCGAGGGTGATGCCCTCGAGCTCAGCTGGTCGGAGGTGGTCGCGCCGTGGACCGACCAGGGACGTCGGTGGCGCGTGGTCGGCAACATCCCGTACTACATCACCTCCCCGCTGTTGGAGCGGGCGCTCACCCCACCCCTGCCGGCCTCGGTCACCTACCTCGTGCAACGCGAGGTGGCGACCCGACTGGCGGCCGCTCCCGGCGGCTCCGACTACGGTGCCCTCACGGTGGGGATCCAGGCCGTGGCCGAGGTCACCGTGCCGATGCGCGTGGGGCGGGGCGCCTTCTCGCCGCCGCCCAAGGTTGATTCCGCCGTGGTGCACCTGGTGCCCCGCGCGGTGCCGTTGGTCGTGCCGGACCAGGTCGCGTCGTTGCGGCGCCTGACCGTTGACCTCTTTTCCTATCGTCGCAAGCGGATCCACCGCGCGCTCCGGGAGGCGCGCGGTGTCACGGCCGAGGAGGCCGGGGCCATCCTCGCCACCGCGTCGATCGACGCCGATCTCCGTCCCGAGGCCCTCACGGTCGAGGACTTCGTGCGACTCTTGGCGGTCGTCGGCGAGTAGCGTCACTGCCGTGGTGGCGGGGCGGCCCGGCCGAAGTTGCTTCCGCGCCTCGCTCGTGAAACCTTTCACAAATGCTCCCCCGCAAGATCGCCGACTCCACGGTCCGCCGCCTGGCGATCTACCTCCGCTTCCTGGAGGAGTTTCAGCGACAGGGACAAGCGACCGTCGCCTCGGACGCCCTGGCACAGCGGGCCGGCACCACCTCGGCCCAGGTTCGCAAGGATCTCTCGTTCTTCGGCTCCTTCGGGACCCGCGGTTTGGGCTACGACGTCGTGCCGCTCGCCGACCGGTTGCGCGAGATTCTCGGTCTCGGTCATCGCCATCGGGTGGCGATCATCGGTGCCGGCCGTCTCGCCGCCGCGTTGGTCGACTATACCGGCTTCTCGGCACGCGGCTTCGAGATCGTGGCCGTGGTCGACCGCGACCCGGCTCGGATCGGCGCCGTGCTTGCCGGGCTGACGATCGAGGACGTCGCCGACCTCGAGCACGTCGTCCGGCGTGGGGAGGTCGAGATCGCCATCCTGGTGACCCCAGCGGGTCCTGCCCAGGCGCTCGTCGATCGCCTGGTGGCGGTCGGCATCACCGCCATCCTCAATTTTGCCCCGGTCCAGCTGCAGGTCCCCGAGGGGGTCGACGTCAAGAACGTGAATCTGGCGGTTGAGCTGGAGACCCTCTCCTATGCGCTGTCGGCGCGGGCGGCAACATGATCGGGATCACCGGCCGACCGGGCGGTACCCTGATCGACCAGGCGCTGCTGTTGCTCGCTGAAGGCACCCAGGACGCCACCACCCTGGCCACGAAGGTGCTGGGGCTCCCCAACACCCCCGCGGCAGTGGCTGAACGCCTCGCCGTCGCGCTGCTCGGCGCCGACCCACGGGTCCGCCAGCAGACCGATGGTCGCTGGGCGCTGGTCAGGGCCGCGCAGGGGTCACCGATGCTCGAAAGCACGGCCTTCGCGGTGATCGATGTCGAGACCACCGGGATGGCCGCTTCTGGCGAGGACCGCATCACCGAGATCGCCGTGGTCGTCGTCGAGGGTGCGCGGCGCGAGGTCGCCTTCGCGTCGCTCGTCAATCCCGGGCGACCGATCCCGGGTCGGATCCAGGACCTGACCGGGATCACTGACGCGATGGTGGCCGATGCGCCGACGTTCGACCAGATCGCCGATGAGTTGCTTGCGGCGATGGCGGGCCGCGTCTTCGTGGCCCACAATGCGCGGTTCGATTGGGGGTTCGTCGGCGCCGAGGTGCGCCGCGCCCGCGACTTGGTGCTCGATGGCCCCCGGCTCTGCACCGTCAAGCTCGCCAGGCGGTTCTACCGTGGCGAGCCATCCTACGGCCTCGACGCCCTGGCCACCAGGTTCGGCCTCGAGTTTCCCGCCCGACACCGGGCCTCCGGCGATGCCATCGTCACCGGGATGTTGCTCGAACGCCTGCTCGGCGCGGCCCGGGAGCGCGGGGCGCGGACGCTGGCCGATCTCGAAGTGATGCACCGTACCCCTGTCGCGGAGTTCGGCCGATGAGTCGAGTCACCACCATGCGGGTCGGCGGGCTCACCGTCCACGCCCTCGAAGCCGGTCACCAACGACTCGATGGTGGGGCGATGTTCGGCGTGGTGCCGAAGCCGCTCTGGGAGCGGCGCATCGCCCCGGACTTCCGCAATCGCATCCTCCTCGCCATGCGGCCATTGTTGATCGAGCATGGCGACGGGCTGGTGCTGGTCGACAGCGGGATGGGCAACAAGGAAACCGACAAGTTCAAGGAGATCTACGGCGTCGAGAACGCCGGGGCGAGCGGCCGCACGATGCTCGAGGATGCCCTGGCTGAACTGGGGCATGCGCCGGCCGACATCACGATCGTGCTCAGCACCCACCTCCACTTCGATCATGCCGGCGGCAACACCTACATCCCGGCCGACGACGCCGAGGGGCGCGCGATACCGGCCTTTCCCAATGCGCGTCATATCGCCCATCAGCGCGAATACGAGTACGCGACCCACGGCAACGAGCGAACCCAGGCGAGCTACCTCGCCCACAACTGGGAGCCGCTGCAGGCGTCCGGGCAGCTGGAGCTCATCAACGGCCCTGCCGGGACGATCGTCCCCGGTGTCAGGGTGATGGTGACGCCCGGGCACACCCCATGGCACCTGGTGGTCCTCATCGAGGATCAGGGCGAGGCGCTGCTCTACCCGGCCGACACGGTGCCCACCGCGCACCACCTGCCACTCCCCTGGATCATGGGCTACGACGTGGAGCCGATCCGCACCCTCAACAGCAAGCGGGCGCTCTACCAGCGGGGCATCGCCGAGGGATGGCGCGTGGTCTTCGAGCACGATGCCGAGACGGTCGGCGGGCGGCTGGAGGAGGGGGAGCGTGGGGTGGCGCTGGGGGAGCCGGTCGCCGCGCCACACCCCGAGGGGTAGGGGCAGGGGCCGCCAAGCCGCTCGGACACCATCGCCCGCCGGGTACCACCGCCCCTTGCCTCCGTGCGGGGGATCCGCTAGGTTCCCCGAGTTCCAAGTGACCGGGAGATCCGGTCCACCCCGAGCCAGCAGTTGGGCAAAAGGGTCCAGAGAGACATAAGCATCCAGCCCTCCGGGGCTGCGGTGCAACTCTTCGGACACCTCGCCCAACACGGCGGGGTGTTTGTTTTTTCGCCCAGAAGCAAGGAGCCAAGCACTGTCCAATCTCGATCGTGAACGTCGCGTCCGGGTCAACCGGCAGATCCGCATCTCGCCCGTCCGTGTGGTGACGGCAGAGGGTGAACAGCTGGGAGTCCTGTCGGTGGAGGAGGCTCTTGCTGCCGCCCAGGAACGTGGGCTCGACCTGGTGGAGGTCGCCCCAACGGCACGACCGCCGGTGGTCAAGATCATGGACTACGGCAAGTTCAAGTTCGAGGAGGCGAAGGCGGCCCGGGCGGCCAAGAAGAAGCAGCACGTGATTCACCTCAAGGAGGTGAAGTACCGCCCCGGGATCGACG
>JAHEFN010000021.1 GCA_024640185.1 Gemmatimonadota bacterium
CGGCGCCCAAAGCGCCTCGGCCGGGGGCCAGGAGCACCCCGGGAAGGCGGAGACCGGCGATCCGGTCCGGGAAGGCGAGGCCGAGCCGGAACGGGCGTGCGGTGGTGTCGGAGGGCGCCTGCGCGGACACCCCGGCGGGGAGGCCGGGGAGCACCAGGAGTGCCAGGACGAGGAGTCGACGCGCGCCGTAAGCCAAAACCGGGCGATTACCTTTAGTTCGAGGAAGACGCCAAACCTAGGTGCCCCCGACCGGGGGCCACAACCGGACACGGCCCCCGCCAGATGCGCCTGATCTCTCGCCACATCCTGCGCGCCCTCTCGGCCCCGTTCTTCTGGGGGGTTCTGGCGCTGACCGGCCTGCTGCTGCTCAACCAGCTGGCGGTGCTGATCGACCGCTTCGGTGGCCGCGGATTGGGCTTCGAGGTGATGATCGAGGCGATCGTGCTGGCCCTGCCAGCGCTGCTCACCCTCACCCTCCCGATGTCGGTCCTGGTGGCCACCCTGTACGCCTACAGTCGCCTGGCGGCCGACCTCGAGATGGTGGCGATGTACGCCAACGGCCTCTCGGTCTGGCGGATGGTCCGCCCGGCGCTCCTCGCCGCCACGGTGGTGGCGGCCATCAACTTCCTGGTCTTCGACCAAGTGGTGCCGCTCAGCAACACCAGGTTCCGGACCCTCTCGAGCGATGTCTTTCGGAAGACGCCGACCCTCTCGCTCCGTGCCCAGCAACTCAACGAACTCGGCAACACCGGCTACCTGATCTGGGCTCGCAGCATCGACCCCATCGACGGCCGGCTCCAGGAGGTCACCATCTGGGACCTCCGCAGCGTCAACACCCGCCGAGTGGTGCACGCCGACAGCGGCCTCATGGCCCAGGCCGCCAATGGGCGGGACCTGCTGATGACCCTGTTCACCGGGGAGCAGCTCGACTTCACCACGCCCAATCCCGCTCGCATCGAACGGACGGCCTTCCAGGTCAACCGGGTCCGCATCGCCGACGTCTCCGTGGAGTTCGAGCGCCGCTCCGGTCAAGTGGCCCGGGGCGACCGGGAACGCAACGGCTGCGAGCTGCTCGACGGGATCAGCGAGCGCGAGTGGATCATCCAGGACCGGATGCGCCACCGGCGCTACCTCACCCGCCGGGACCTGCGACAGCTGGTGGCCGCCACGCCGCTGCCGGCGCCCCCGCTGCAGGCCCGCCCGGACCTTGCTGGCGACTGCAACCCCTGGTGGCGTCGGGTCGGCGAGCTCTTTGCCGACCTGCTCCTCCCCACGCCGCTCGAGGCGCAGGAGCCGGTCCGCCGCGACACGGCGCCCCCAGCGCAGGACTCCCTCGCGGCCCAGGACTCGGCCCAGCAGGCCGCCCAAGACTCGACCCAGCAGGCTGCCAAGGCCGTCGACCGGGGTCGGGGCCTCAGCCGGCTGGGCCAACAGCTCCGCCAACAGCGAGAGTCCCTTCCAGCCAGAGACTCCCTCGTCGTCGCCGGGGTCACCCAGACCATCGATTCGGCCACCGGTCAGGGCGAGCCCACCGATGCCCCGGCTGCATTCCCGCTCGAGAGCGCCGAGTCGGATCCGATGGAATTTCTGGTCGACCCCACCGAGCTCGACGCCCCGGCCCCTCGTGACAACGGGATGGTCGCCACCCTGGGTGAGGTGTTCGGGGCTCGTGCCGAAGTCGAGCAGGCGGAGCGGACCGCCCGGGAGTATCGCGTTGAGTACCACAAGAAGTTCGCCTTCCCGATCGCCTCGTTCTGCTTCGTGTTGGTGGGAATCGCCCTGGCGCTCAAGTTCCCGCGCAGCGGCATCGGCCTCGTCATCGGTGGCTCGCTGATCATCTTCCTGATCTTCTATGTGATGCTGATCGGCGGCGAGAACATCGCCGACAAGGGCATCGTGAGTCCCCAGGTGGCGATGTATGGTCCGGTGGTGGTGTTCGGGGTGCTCGGCCTCGGTGCCGTGGCGCTCGCCAATCGCGAGATGGGCACGGCTCGCAGCTCCGGGGTGCTCGAATGGCTCTTCGAGGCCATCCGGCGGATCGGCAGGCCACGATGAAGGCGATGGGGACCATCGACCGCTACGTGCTGCGGCAGTGGCTCGCCACCTTCGCGCTGTCGACCCTGGGGATCCCTGCGGTCGCGGTGCTGATCCGCCTGTCGGAGAACTACGGCAAGCTGGCCGACGCCAGCGTCCCCGGCCGCGACATCCTGCTGGGCTTCGCGCTGCTCTACCCCGGCCAGATGGCGATGCTCTTCCCGGCAGGGGTCCTCTTCGCGACGGTCTTCACCCTCAACGCCATGGGACGCCACAGCGAGCTCACGGCGGTGAAGGCCTGCGGGGTGTCGTTCTACCGGCTCATCGCCCCGATGCTGGTGCTCGCCTCGATCGCCATGCCGGTCAATTACGCCCTCAACGAAGTGGCCGCCCTCGGCGTCTCACGCCAACGTGAGCTCCACCACGAGAAGGCCAATCCCAACGAACTCAGCCGCAGTGAATTCGGGTTCCAGGCCACCAACGGCTGGACCTGGGCCGTGAAGGAGTTGCAGCGTGGCCGCGGCTATCTGCGGACCCTGCTCCTGGAGTCGCCTGCGTCGGATGACGGACGCTGGACCATCGCCGCCGACTCGGCTCGCTGGGATGGCGACCAGGGGGCCTGGGTGCTCTACCGCGGCGTCGCGATGCTCAGCGCCGACTCCGGCGGGTCGGCGACCACCCTCACCTTCCGGAGCATGCGCTCTCCCGACCTGGTGCAGCACCCCGATGAGCTGGTCAATCCGCGCAGCATGGCGGAGGAGATGCAGGTGGGCGAGTTGCGCGCGTACCTCGACCGGCTGCAGCGGACCGGTGAGCGGCCAGGGATGCTGGCCGTCGACCTGCCCCTCAAGTTTGCCGTGCCGGTGGCCTGTCTGGTCGTGGCACTCTTCGGCGCACCGCTCGCCGTCACCAACCCGCGTGCCGGGGCCGCCCTCGGGCTGGCGATCGCGCTCGGGACCACGCTGGTCTACCTCACGGGCACCCAGATCATGAAGGCCATCGGTGGCAAGGAGTTGATCTCCCCCGACCTGGCGGCGTGGTCGATGAACGGGCTCTTCCTGGCGGTCGCCATCGTCCTGCTGGTGCGGGTCAAGAGCTAGACGGAGCGCGGCCGGGAAGGTATCCGCCTTGACCGCTCTGCTCCGAGGGGCACCAACTCGATTCGCGCGGTCGGACTCGCCGCACTCGGTCTCTCCGTGCGTGGGCGAGCGACGCGCGGCGAGGAGCCGACCGTCTGCTCATCGAGGGTGCCCCTCTCCGCAGCGCTTTCAGGGCGTTCATACCCGCCCGCCGCCGTGCTCGTCTTCGATCGCTGCTACTTCTGCTTGCCGAAGCGGTTCCAGAGGAAGTAGACCGGGATCCCCACCCCGATGATCGCGAAGGTGATCCCGGTCCCCTTGGGGTCGGTGATCATCGCATTGCCCATCATCGCCACCGAGGCGACCAGGAAGATCAACGGGGTGATCGGGTAGCCGAGGGTGCGGTAGGGCCGCCGCGCGTCGGGACGTGACGCCCGCAGCTTGAAGACGCCGGCCACCGCCAGCGCGTAGAACGGCCAGGAGCCGAGCACGAACTTGTCGGCGAGGGCGCCGAAGTCGTTCTGGAGGACATAGAGGATGCTGACCGCCGTCGCGGCCCAGATGGCGACCGAGGGGGTCTTGAAGCGCGGCGAGACCCGGCCGAGGATCGGGAAGAAGAGCCCGCGATCGGCCATCGCGAACCAGATCCGTGGCCCGGTCATGATCGAGCCGTTGGTGGCGCCGAAACAGGACAACATCACGATGCCGCTGACGATCGACGCACCGAGGGTCCCGAAGAGGGGGATCCGCTCCGCGGCAGCGGCAGCGACGAGCGGCACACCGGGCATCTCGCCGATCGGCACCAGGTAGAGGTAGGCCGCATTGATCAGCAGGTAGATGACCACGATCGACACCGTGCCGTAGATCAACGCCCGCGGCAGGTTGGTGTCGGGATCCTTCACCTCACCGCCAACGGCGGCGAGGTTGCTCCAGCCGTCGAAGGTCCACATCACCGGCACCAGCGCCGTGAAGATCGCCGACAGGCCGATCACCGCGACCGGATCAACCGCCGTGAGGTTGGTCATTGCCCCATCGCCGTTGCCGAAGGCGAAGAGGACGATCCCCGCGAGCGCGCCGTACTTGAGGATCGTGGTGACGTTCATCAGCAGGGCGCCGTACTTGACCCCCAGGTAGTTGAGCAGCCCCACCGCCACGATGGTCCCGGCGGCGGTGTAGCGCACCTGCATCGGCGTCATCTCGATGAAATACGAGAGGTACTCCGCGAAGATCGTCGAGATGCCGCCGACCGCCGAGGCCCGGATGACCGTCAACTCGGCCCAACCGGCAACGAAGGCCGGGAACGATCCCCAGGCTTCGTGGAGGTAGGAGAGCACGCCCCCGCTGCGGGGATACATCGCCGCCAGCTCGGCGATCGACAGCGCACCGGTGAGGGTGATCAAGCCGCCGAGCACCCAGACCGAGAGAAAGACGCCCGGGGAGGTGATCGTCTCGGCGATCTGGGCCGGCACCCGGAAGATCCCGCTGCCGATGGTGATCCCCACCAGGATCGCGACGGCGCTCCACAATCCGAGGGTCCTGGGCAGGCGTTCCTCATGGACGCTCGTGGCGGGAGTGGTCATGCGGCGCTCCGGGATCTGGCGGGAGGAGGGGGTCGAGGCGGAGGGTTCGTGGCCGGCAGCGTCGAGCCGCGTCGCCGGTCGGACGCGAGATGCTTGAGAGCGACAACCCGGTCGGGTAGCTTTCCGACTCCGAATACTGCCACCATGAAGCCGATCCGCCTAGGGGGGACCGGCCGGAAGGCCTGCCTACCCTGATGTCTGATGCCGCTCGAGCCGAGGCCACCGTTGCCCAAGGCCAGTCGTTGCTGGCCGACCTGGTCACCCTGACCAAGCCACGGATCATCTCGCTGCTGCTGGTCACCACCGTGGCCCCGATGTTCATCACCCCGGCGGGCCTCCCCTCCCTCGGACTGATCGGCTGGGTGGTGCTCGGCGGCTACCTGATGGCCGGTGGGGCCAATGCGATCAACATGTGGTTCGACCGCGACATCGACGACCGGATGGCGCGGACCCGTCTCAGGCCGATCCCCGCGGGCCGCATCACCGCAACGGCCGCCCTGGCGTTCGGGATGGGCATCGCGCTGCTGGCCTTCCTGATCTTCTGGTCGTTCGTCAACCCCCTGTCGGCGTGGCTCGCCTTGGCTGGGTTGCTCTTCTACGTGATGATCTATACCGTCTGGCTCAAGCGTTCGAGCCCCCAGAACATCGTGATCGGCGGAGCCGCCGGCGCCTTTCCCCCACTGGTGGGCTGGGCCGCGATGACCGGCAGCCTCGACCTCGGGGCGATCTACCTCTTCGCGATCGTCTTCTTCTGGACCCCACCCCATTTCTGGGCGCTGGCGCTCAACAAGACCGCGGATTACGGCCGGGCCGGCATCCCGATGATGCCCAACATCCACGGCGTGGTGGAGACCAAGCGGCAGATGCTGCTCTACACCCTCATGCTGATTCCGTTGACGATCATGCCGGCGGTGATCGGCCTGTCGGGGCTCTTCTATGGGGTGGCAGCCTCACTGCTGGGGCTGCGCTTCCTGCAGCTCTGCTGGACGATCCTGCGCGAGGAGGGGGTCACCGGCACGACGTGGAAGCTCTACAAGTTCTCCTTGGCATACCTGGCCCTGATCTTCGTGGCGATGGCCGTCGACCGGTGGGTCCCCTTCGGTCAGCCGAGCCGACCGGTGCGGCAGGTGATCCTCGAGAATCCCGGCGAGGAATTCACCCTCGGTCCCGACGCCGCCTCCCACGAGGACCACTGACCTGAGCACACCGCGGAAGCGCCCGCCGTCGCCGCGGCCGCTCCTCCGGCTCTGGCCCCGGGTTCGGCCCTATCGGACCGGGGTGATCATCGCCGGCGTCACCCTGGTCCTCTCGTCCACCCTGGCGCTGGCCTTCCCGCTGGCGGTCAAGTTCCTGCTCGATGCCGCCTTCGTGGCGGGCGACCGACACCTGCTCGACCAGATCGCCCTCGGGCTGCTCGCCCTCTTCGCCACCACTGCGGTCCTCAACTACATCCAGACCTACTGGCTCACCGCCACTGGCGAGCGGACGGTCGCCGCGCTCCGGCGCGAGCTGTTCAACAAGCTGCTGGAGATGTCGCCGGGGTTCTACGTCCACCGCCGCACCGGCGAACTCACCTCGCGGCTGACGGCCGACATCGGCCTGCTGCAGGGCATTCTCTCCCATCAGGCGGCCGACGCCGCCCGACAGTGCCTCGCCCTGACCGGTGGCATCACGATCCTCACCCTGATGCAGCCCAAGCTGATGCTGACCGCCCTCGGCGTGGTGCCGCTGGTGATCGGGTCGGCGATGCTCTTTGGCCGGCGACTCAAGCGGATCACCACCGGGGTGCAGGATCACCTCGCCGAGGCGACCGGGGTGGCCGAGGAGGCGTTCGCCGAAATCCGGTTGGTACAGGGCTTCGCCCAGGAGCCACGCGAGCGGGCACGCTACGCCGATCGCATCGCCAGGGTGATCGAGGCCGCCCTCCATCGGGCCCGGACCAGGGCGTTCTTCTTCGGGGCCATCACCTTCACCACCTTTGCCGGGGTGACCGCGGTGCTCTGGATGGGGGGCCGCCTGGTCCTCTCGGGTTCACTCACCCCCGGCGAGATGGTCTCCTTCCTCCTCTATACCATCTCGATCGCCGCGGCGATCGGTGCCCTGGCGACCTTCTTCACCTCCTACCAGGAGGCGATCGGCGCCGCCGAGCGGGTCTTCGATATCCTGGAGCTTGAGCCGACCATCACCGACCCCGAGGAGCCGGTGCCCCTCGTGGTGCCGCCCCACGGCGAGGTCGAGTTCCGGGAGGTCATCTTCCGCTACGCCTCGGCTGAGCCCGACGCTCCGCCGACCCTCGACGGCATCTCGTTCCGGATCAAGCCAGGGGAGGTTGTGGCGCTGGTGGGGCCCTCCGGCGCCGGGAAGACCACCGTGGCGTCGTTGCTGCCACGGTTCTGGGACGTCGATGGCGGCGAGATCCTGCTCGACGGGATCGACATCCGCCGACTGCGGCTGCGGGAACTGCGCGAGGCCGTCGGGGTGGTGCCCCAAGACCCCACCCTGCTCTCCGGGACCATCCGCGAGAACATCGCCTATGCCCGGGCCGAGGCGGCGGACGCCGACATCGAGGTGGCCGCCCGGATCGCCAACGCCCACGACTTCATCACCGCGCTGCCCGACGGCTACGCGACCCGGGTGGGCGAGCGCGGGGTGCGGCTCTCGGGCGGGCAACGGCAGCGGATCGCCATCGCCAGGGCGGTGCTCAAGAACCCCGCCGTGCTGGTCCTCGACGAGGCCACCTCCTCGCTCGACACCGAGAGTGAGCGGCTGGTGGAGTTGGCGCTGGAGCGGCTGCTGAGCGGCCGCAGCACCCTGATCATTGCCCACCGACTCTCGACGGTGCAGCGGGCCGATCGACTGGTGGTGCTCGACCAGGGTCGGGTGGCAGAGGAGGGCAGCCACGCCGAACTCCTCAGGGCGGGGGGCGTCTACGCCCGGCTCTTCCAGATGCAGTTCCGCGATGACCAGGCGGTGACCGAGGCCCTCTCGGCGATGCGGGTCCTGCGCGCCGAGGGAGGCCGGTAGCCGCCCGCCACCGGTCGATCAGGGGAGGACGTTGCCGCCGTCGGCGATGAACCGAATCGTGCCATCCTCCTGCCGCTTCCACAGGCTCAGGTAGGTCGACCGCAACACCCGGTCCGGCTGCCCCGCCACGCCATCGACCGTGATCATGGCCTCGCCGGCGGTCCACCCCACCGAGCCGTCACGTGCCGCTCCGGCGGCGACCGGTCGCCAGCTCCAATGGCTGCCATCCATCCCCCGCAACGCATCAGCGATGGCCTCGGGGCCACGCACCAGCACGCCCCCGGTTGCAAAGGTGACCGCGTCGGGCGCGGCCCAGTGACGGAAGGCGTCGGCCGCCGAGCTCCGGCCTGCGGAGTCCGCGAAGGCCAAGTCGGCCATCACGAAGGGACGCGGATCGCCGTCCCCGACCGTCAGGATCGATTCCGGCCCGCGTGGACTGAGAGAGTCCGGCAGGACCCCCGGGGGAAAGCCCGGCATCTCCACCAGGCCGAAGACCCCCAGCGACCACCCATTCGGGCGCCGATGCCACGCCATGATGTAGCGCCCAAGATCGCCCCGGCTGGAGTCCGGCATCCCGACGTACGCCACGCCGTAGATCAGCACCATGCTGCTGTCGGCTGCTCGATCGACACCGAGGGGTTGCAACTGGAATCGCAGGCCGGCTGGGTACTGCTGGGCCGCCAATGCCTCGGTCACCCGGGCCTTGCCGGTGACCACCGGGAGTCCGGGCCACAGCAGGGTGGCATCGTCCCGGAGCATCGGTTCGAGCGCGGCCGCGAGGCCACGTTCCAGGACGCCGGCCCGAATGATCTCGTGCGCGATCAGGGCCGGTCGCTCGGGGGGACGAGGCCGTTGGGCCGTGATGGACGGCCAGGGAGCGATCAGCGCCCCGACCAACAGCTGGATACCTGCCCGACACCTCTTCACGTCACCTCCACGATGATTCCACCATGAGACATGCCCCCGACCGGCGAACCGGTCGGGGGCATGAAACCTATACGCGGCAGTCCGCGAGGGAACTACTTGATGGTGATCAGCAGCTCCGTCGGGAACGCGCCCGACCAAACGGTCGGCAGCACCCAGTAGGACTTGCCGTCCTCGAACTCCTGGGTGTCGTGCTCCGGGTTGGCGCCAGAGAACGCGCCGTGGATCGCCACGTTGACTCCCTCGTCCACCGAGCAGAAGTCGATGTCGGAGCTGTTGTTCCAGGAGACCGTGATCTCGCGGTCGCCGGTCCCGGTCACGTTGACCTTGTACCAGTTGGTCGGACGGTTCGGGTTGTTGCCGTACCAATCGAGGTCGCCCCAGATCGGGTTGTCGGCGATGAACATGCCCGTTCCCGGCGCCGGCACTGCGAATTCCGGCTGCCCGACGCCGTTGTAAGCCGCGACACCAGTACCCGGAATCTGGGCATACCCGGATCCGGAGGTCAGGGCCACCGTCGAGGGAAGGTCGGCAAGCGAGATCGCCGGCAGCGACGCGAGGTGCACGCCGGAGACGACCGCCGTGGCAGCGGCCAAGCCCGTCGGGGCCAGCACAACCGCAGAGGTCCCGTCACCGGAGATGGAGAGGACGAAGCCCGGCTTGGTGTTCCAGGTGATGACCATCTCAGGCTCGAACCGGAAGCCGGTGGCGGTGATCGTGAAGGTCTCGGCCGCCCCGACATTGGTCTTGCTGTAGCTCAGCGGGATCGACGTCACGGCCGGCACGTTGATTTCATTGGTGGTCTTGAGGGAGTACTCGCCGAGGTTGGCAGCGTAGTCAGCCGTCACGTGGTCCACCGTCGCCCGACCGGTCGATCCCGGGATCGGGATGAAGGTGATCGACTTGGCCGTGATCTCGGTGATCACCGCGTCGCCCGTGTTGTCGAAGTGGACCGTCGAGGTGGCCGGATCGAAGGACACGTCGCCGGGCGCCGTGATGGTGACCGGGTCACCGATCGCCGGCTCGGCCACGCTCAGCGCGCCGACATTGGTCGGCACCACGCGGACGGTGATCGTCGTCGAGAAACTCCCCGACGTGATGACGAAGCTGGTCGAGACATTGGTGTTGGCCGTCACGAAGAACCGCATCTGGTTCTGCGCTTCGTTGGGCTGCAACGTCTTCTCAGGATTGACGTTGTCCGGCCGGTAGTTCGTGTCGCGCACCACCGTGATGCCCGACCCGACGTTGGAGGCGGCAAAGATCGCCGGCACCGACTCGTTCCGGTCGTTGACGAGACGTACGCGCAACTCCTCGGTCGCACCCTGATTCACGAACATCACCTGCGGTGTCGCCTGGATGTTGGTGGGATCGCCACCGAATTCCAGTGAGTAGTCGTTGGCGCAGGCGGAGGCCCCGAGGGCCACAATCAGACCCGCCATTCCACGAATCACTCGGTTCATAGAGATGCTCCTCACCTGAGGGAAAAGGTGTCCACCGACACCGGTTAAGTGCATGAGATCGAATTAATCCCACTGTTGGGATTGTTCGGATCACTGCTGGTTGTCTGCAGGAACTGCTGCCCCAGGAACGGTTCGATCGTGTTCTTGACGACCTGGGGGGTCAAGACTTCGCACCAATTCGGTGCACTGCTCTCGAACTGGTCATTGGTCTTGATCAGCGAGAAGTTCCCGAAGTTGTTCCGGTCGACGAAAATGTACCACCGGAGCCGGCCCTGCGTATACCGCCAGATCTCGAACGGCGGTGCCCGGTCACCGGAGGGGAACGGATTCCGCTCATCCGGCTGGCCGTACTTCACATAGACGCGACCACGGTCGGTCTTCCAACCCGGGCGAACATTCCTCCCGTCCTCACCGAAGAGCTGGTCGGCCCGTTCGATCAGGTCGTAGAACGCCATCCGGTACTCATTGGCGGCCGTGGCCTTGTCGGTATCACGCTCCGCCCAGAACTGGATCAGGAACTGCCGCTTGGCGTTGACCGTCAATGCTCCATCGCCATCGGCCTTGTAGACGGCGAGCTCCGACGGCTTGGCGATCAACTCGAGGACTTCCTGGGCCCGGTCGAGATCGTCCTCGCCCAAAGAGGCAAAGTACGCCTCGTCGAGGCCTCTTGCAGCATTTCGGGCGGCGATACTGCGTGCCATGGCCACTTCCAACGAGCCAATCCCGAATCGATCGGAACGCTCGACCTGACGGTCGCCGAGCGTCACGTTGGCGACCAAGTCGTAGCTTCCCTCAGGCAGACCCTCGAGCGGGATCTGTGCCCGGATCACCCCACCACCGGCGGGAATGGTCTGGTCCACTGGCGGCAGCCGATAGAGCACCGTCCCGTCGGCCGCGTTCCGCACCTCGAGTCGCGTCGTCGCCGACGTCTCGACATCAGAATACGCCTCCAACAGGAAGGCGAGGTTCGGCTCAAGGGCATCCAGCGTCAAGATCGGCGAGGTGACGAAGCGAACGTTGCCACGGGAGAACTCCCCCGGCATGGACGTCGTATCGCCGGGAGAGGTGATCCGCATCTGTGACGCCAGCAACAGGTCGGACACCGCTGGCTGGTCGGTGAAGCCATCGACCACCGTCTCGGCGGACGTTGACCGACCGGTCACCGAGTCCATCACCGTCACCTTGATCCGGAAGGTCCCGGTCGACATCTGCCCAAGCTTCAGGGTTTCCATGCCATAGGCTTCGGGAATCCTGAAGGAGGCAGGCGCCGACGACCACCACGGCTCCGCATACAGCCTGGTTCCTGCCCCGTCGAACACCTCCAGGGTGGTCTGCCAGACGATCCGGTCTCCGGCCGGTGTGGGTTCCGCCAGGATGTACGGCACCTGGAGGAAGGCCATCACCGACGTCCTCGCCGAATCCGGCGCAAAGAACCGGACCGCCTTCACCGCCAACTGTGGCGCTGACTGCTGGACCGGGGCACTGCTGAGAGCGCCGAGGGCAAGGACGAGTGGCGAAAGAAGCATCATGCGTCGTTCTGTCAGATCGGTCGGAGGGGTACCCGGGCGACAGAGGTCACCCGGGTCGCTCCCTTACCAACCGAGACTGACGGTGAAGAAATTGGTGTTGCCAAGAAGGCCAAGCTTCTTCCAGGCGTAGTCGAAGCCGATCGAGAAGGTCGGGGTCTGGTAGTTGAGCCCCCCACCGACAGCCATGCCCTGGCTCTTCTCGTCGGACTCCTTGACGACGCCAACCCCGAAGAAGTCGGTGTCGTAGGTGTTGGACGGCGTGGCGGTGTAGCTGCCCCGCACGGCCAGGCCGAAGTTCGAACCCCCGAGCTGCATCGCTGCCAGCTCGGCGCCGAAGCCGAAGCCCGCCTTGTTGGAGTTGGCCTGGTTGAACTCACCCATGAGGGTGATCCGTGAGCTCGCGCTCGCGACCACGTCATAGGCCAGACCCACCCGGAAGACCGTCGGCAGCGAGAAGCCGGTGGTCCGGTAGATCGCCGGCTGGAGCTCCTCGGTGATCGGATCCTCACCCGGCAACTGATCGCGCGGGGCTTCGGTCCGGATCTTGTCGCCGTCGTAGCTCATCTTCGTGCCGAGATTCGACAGCGTGAAGGCGAACCGGATCGGCTTGCCACCAATGGCCGAGTGGAAGTGGGTGCCGAAGTCGACGGCGAAGGCGGACCCGGAGGCCTGCCCCAGCTGGTCGAAGACGCCCTTGGCTGTGAAGCCCACCGAGAACCGGTCACTGAAGTTCTTGGCGAAGGTCACCGCCGCGAAGGTCTCGGAGACGTCGTACACCTCACCAGTGCCTTCCGGTGTTTCCACCGTGTACACCGGCTGCTCGCTGAACCCGAAGGTGCCGAGCTGGATGCCGAAGGTGCTCGCGCCACCACCGAACGGGAACGCGATGGCGCCCCAGTTCAACTTGGTGTCCGCGACATAGTCATATTGTGAAAACTGGGCACCGGGGCGCGTAATGAGCGCCACGGCCGCCGGATTGGCATTGAGCCCTCCGACGTCGGTCGCCATGGCCACGTACGATCCGCCCAGCGCGGTGCCTCGGGCATTTGCGCCCAAGAGCAAAAACTCCGCGGTGGTCGACCCGTAGGCCACGTTGTCGGCGACATCCTGCTGCGCGACCGCCACCGCCGGCACGAAGCCGAGGCTGAGGACCGCCAGGAGGAGTCGGGACGAGTAGCTGCAATTCATGCGTCGTTCTCCCTGAGGAGGACGGGCGGGGGCAGCGATGCCACCCCCGACCGCCCGTCGGCGTGGACTACTGGGCGTAGTTGATGATGGTCATGCGGCCCACGGTGGTTTCCCCGTTTTCCGCTGTCACGTGATAGAAATAGACTCCGCTGGCGACGAACTGGTTGTTCCGGTTACGGACATCCCAGTCGGTCTCCCCGCCGAAGGCCGTGGATGCATGCTTCAGCACCCGGACCAACACTCCGCTGGCGGTGTAGATGCGGATCGTCGCCACCTCGGGCAAGTTGACGAACTTGATGATCTTGCTCGTCGTCGTCGCCTCGAAGGAGCTGGTGACGTAGTACGGATCCGGCACCGTGTGCACCTTGGCCAGCGTCTCGCTGGTCGAAGCGCCCACTGCGTTGGTCAGGTCGAAGGCGAACTTCACCGACGCCCCGATCGCCGAGAACGACCGCGGCATGTTCTGCGTCGAGAAGGACATCGGGCCGCCGTCGCCGGCTGCCTGAATCCCGCCGCTGATCACACCGATGTAGTCCCGCATCGTCCAGACCGTGCCGGCCGCCGGAACCCCGCCGGCCAACTCGAACATGAACGGCTGTCCCTTGAGGTAGAACACGAAGCCCTGACCCGCCGCAGTTGGCGCGGAGCGGTCAATGCTGGTGCTCGACGCCGAGCCATAGGCAATCGGCCCTGGCACGGCCGTCTCCGAGAGCGACGGCGAGTTGCCGGTGCAGCGGATGCCGGCTGGGTTGAGCGCCTTGATCGGGTCGAAGCAGCCAAGGTCGGTCACGGTCAGCTCGGAGCGCTGGTCGTAATACGTCGCCCCGTTCTGGGTGGCCGACTGGTTGAGGATGCCCCAGGTCGCATCGAGCTTGTCGGCCCGGAACGGCACTGGCACGTCGTGGGTCACGTCGATAACAGAGTCGACGTGGCCACCCTCACCCCAGTAGACCCGATAGTCGGCCGCACTCATGAACGGCGAGAGCACTGCCTCGACGTCCCGGAATGACGACGAGTAGTCGTTGTACGCCATCGGCCGGAAGATCGTGGTCACCCCATCGAGCGGGCCGCCGACGTTGTTGAAGTCGGTCCGAGCCGTACCGGTCCGGAAGGCCGCGGTGTTGGCCGCGTTGGGGTTGTCCATCATGGTGCTGTTGTCGGTCCCCATGAACCAGCGCGGACCGTTGGCATCGCAGAGCGGGAACGAGGTGAAGCCCGACACCCCGTTGACACAGCCACGCGACTTGACGCCGTAGTAGTACCCGCCGCCGTACCGCACGCTGAAGCTGCCGCCGATCCCGAAGTTGCCCGCCGGTGCGCCGTACTTCTGCGTCAGCGCGGGGTCGGCCGTGATCGCGTCGAAGGCACCCGCTGCGCTCGCCGTGCCGCTGGTCGAGGAGAGATGCACCGGCACGTCGAGGTGGATGATGCCGGCCTGGGCCGAGATCGTATAGTGGTAGATCGCGTCGTGCGTCGAGGCCCCGGCGAAATCGACCACCGAGATCGAGTCAACGGAGAGAGACACCTCACCCGGCTCCGTCAGCACTTCCTTGACGAAGGCCGCCAACGAGAGCGACACGGCGTCGGACGGCGGGAAGGCCTTGGAGAACTTGCCCGTCGCCGGATCAAGCGTCGGCAACGTCTGGTCGGTCAGGAGGCCATTCCGCCCGAAGACACCGGTCTGCACCGTGGCATCGTTGGCGTAGTTGCCAGCCGACGTCCTCGGCTGCACCCGCTTGGTGATCCGGGCCGACTCGAGCGAGGTATTGCCCGCGCCGGTGGAGGAAATCGAGTTCACATCGAACGCCGTCACGGCGTAGAAGTAGTTGATACCGTTGCGCGGCGCCTGGTCGACGAAGGCAAACGGGA
>JAHEFN010000022.1 GCA_024640185.1 Gemmatimonadota bacterium
TGCCCTGGCGGGGGAGCCGGGGGGGTGACGGCGGGTTCCCGCGCCCGGTGGTATCATTAGGGGTCCTCCACGGAGACTTGTCACCATGCCCATCCCAGCCCAAAGGTGGGGCTCTCCCCCGGCGCTCCCCGTCCTTTTCGTCGTTCTCGCCACCGCCTGCGCTCCCTCGACCCCGACGACCCGACCAGCGGCGACTCCGGCGCAGATGGCTGCCGCCGCCACGGCCGACAGTGTGCGCAAGAGCTACACCGAGGCCGACATCGCCTTCATGTCGAACATGATCAGCCACCACGCCCAGGCGATCTCGATGGCCGAGATGGCCCCGAGCCACGGTGTCGGCAGCGAGGTGTCGATCCTCGCCAAGCGGATCATCAACGCCCAACGCGATGAGATCGCCACCATGCAGCGCTGGCTTCGCGATCGCGGGCTGCCGGTGGCCGAGGCCGATCCGGCCGGGATGAAGATGGAGATGGCGGGAGGGCAGACGCACATGATGCGGATGCCGGGGATGCTCACCCCGGCGCAGATGAAGGAACTCGACGCCAGTCGCGGGGTCGAGTTCGAGCGGAAATTCCTGCAGTACATGATCATGCATCACAAGGGGGCGATCACGATGGTCGACGCTCTCTTCGCCTCCTACGGGGCCGGACAGGAGGACCTGATCTTCAAGTTTGCCTCCGACGTGTATGCCGATCAGAGCACCGAGGTGGCCCGCATGCAGTTGATGCTGGTCAGGCGCCTGGGTGCGACCGATACCAACTGACGACACCAGCCACTCTTCTTCTTGACCTCCTGACCCGGGACCCTCAATGATTTTTCGCCACTCGACGCTTCGCTCGCTGACCCTCGCCGCCGCTCTGGTGGTGGTGTCGGCCTGCAGTTCCTCGACCTACGGCGGCGCTGGGATGCAGCCCGCCGCCGGTGGGGACGCCCCGATGATGATGCCGCAGGCCGCGCCATCGCCAGATCCACGTGTCGGCCTCGCCCCCGCGATGGGCGACCGGCCCGCTGCCGAGGCGATCTGGAATCTTCGCAAGCTCTCCACCACGGCTCCCGGAGATCAGTTCAAGGGGGCCACCAACGCCGACCTGACCTTCACCGGCAAGTACGTGATTCAGGGCAACTACAATGGTCCCGAGGTGTGGGACATCTCCGACCCGACCAGGCCGGTGCTCGCGGCGAGCTACTTCTGCCCGGCGTCGCAGAACGACGTCTCGGTGTACAAGAACCTGCTCTTCGTCTCCAGTGAGTCGACCTCGGGACGGCTGGACTGCAGCGGTGAAGGTGTCGCCGATCAGGTGAGTTACCTGCGGCTCCGCGGAATCCGGATCTTCGACATCTCCGACATCAAGAACCCGAAGTACATCCACAGCGTGCAGACCTGCCGTGGCTCCCACACGCACACCGTGCTGGCCGACCCGCGTGACACGGAGAACATCTACATCTACATCTCCGGCTCGGCCGGGGTGCGCTCCCCGGAGGAGTTGGCCGGTTGCTCGAGCCTCTCGCCCGACCAGGATCCGAACTCTGCGCTGTTCCGCATCGAGGTGATCAAGGTTCCCCTCGCCGATCCGACCAAGGCGGCCATCGTCTCCTCCCCGCGGATCTTCGAGGATCTCGACGCCCCGCCGCAGCACGGCGCCTCACCGGCCGATGCCGATGCGGCCCGCAGGACCCTCGCGGCGGCGAATGCGCGTGGTGCCTTCACCGTCGACATCCAGGGCACCGTGCAGGTGCTCCCTGACGGCTTCGCGAAGGGCATGCTCGACTCGCTGGTGAAGCTTCGCAACGGAAGCGGCGCCCCGACCTCAGCCGACTCGGCCAAGCTCCGGGCCGACCTGCCGGCGTTCATCGCGCGGTTGATCGGTGGTGGCGGCGGCGGCGGGACCGGTCGTGGTGGCCCGACCCAGTGCCACGACATCACGGTGTACCCCGCCATCGGGTTGGCCGGCGGCGCCTGTGGCGGCTACGGCCTGCTGCTCGACATCAGCGACCCGGCCCATCCGCGCCGGATCGATGCGGTGGCCGACTCGAACTTCTCCTACTGGCACAGTGCCACGTTCAGCAACGACGGCACCAAGATGCTCTTCACCGATGAGTGGGGCGGCGGCGGCCAGCCGAAGTGCCGCGCCGGCGACCCGAAGGAGTGGGGTGCCAACGCCTACTTCTCGATCAAGGAACGGAAGTTGGGGTTCAAGGGCTATTGGAAGCTGCCCGCGCCCCAGACCGACCTCGAGAACTGCGTGGCCCACAACGGCTCGTTGATCCCGATTCCTGGTCGTGAGGTGATGGTGCAGGGGTGGTACCAGGGCGGCATCTCGGTCTTCGACTGGACCGACATGGAGAACGTCATCGAGATCGCCTACCACGACCGCGGCCCGATCGACGCGGAGTCGATGGGCAACGCCGGTTCGTGGTCGGTCTACTGGTACAACGGCCTGATCGTCTCGTCGGAGATCGGGCTCGGGCTGGACATCTTCGAGCTCACCCCGAGCGGGTGGCTGTCGGCCAACGAGATCGCCGCCGCCAAGTCGGTGGTCTTTGACGAGCTCAACGCCCAGGGCCAGGTGCAGTACACCTTCCCGCCGTCGTTCGCCGTGGCGCGGTCGTACCTCGACCAGCTGGAGCGGTCGGGCGGCCTGAGCGGGGCGAAGATCGCGGCGGCACGCGCCTCCCTGAGGGAGGCCGAGCGGGCCGAGGGGCAGTCGCGTCGCACCATGCTCACCCAGCTGGCCAACGCGCTGCAGGCTGACGCGATCAGGGCGCCGGACCAGGCGAAGGTCCGGATGCTGTCCGTCGCGGTGACCGACCTGGTGGGTGCGGGGCGGTAAGCTCGAAGCTGAGAGCTGAAGACTGAATGCTGAAAGGGGGCTCCTGCTGGGAGCCCCCTTTCAGCATTCGGTCTTCCACTCTCCGGGCCTACCCTTCGCTCGACTCAGCTCCCCAATGCCGTCTGAGGGTGCCGAGAATCACCGGCAGGCCGCGCAACACGCAGAATGCCAGCGCGACCCAGGCAAGGGCCGCCATCGCCTCGCCAAGGGGCAGGGCGAGGCGTCGCATCAGGGTGGTATCGGGGTAGCCGGCAAAGGCCTGCGCCAGCGCCAGCCCCATGAAGGTCACCACCTTGGTGATCGAGTAGCCGGTCCGCATGATCGGATGGCCCACCAGGAACCTCCCCAGCGACGACCGGTGCTGGTCGAACGGGGCCACGCCACTCGCCACACCGATGCTCCGGAAGGCATCGGTGAGCGCGGTCCGCGCGATGACCACCAAGGGGATCACCATCGGGATCATCCCCAGGGCGGCAAACGCCACCCAGAGGGTCAGCTCATAGGTCCGGTCGAGCGCGATGTCGAGGACGCTGCCGAAGAGCGAGGTCTCCTCCCGCTTGCGGGCCACCACGCCGTCGACCGTATCGAGGAGGAGTCCCACCAGCAGCACCGCCGCCCCAAGCAGCCGCAACAGCGGGGTGCCGTGGAAGAGCACCACCAGGTTGAAGACCAGCAGGGGGAGCCGGGAGAGGGTGATCCAGTTGGCGAGCATGGGGTGATCCCGGGAGGGGAGTGGGCATGCAGGAGGATGCCTGGTGGGCCAGCACGAAAGCTATCGTCGTCGGGGCCGGGACGTCAGCCGGTTCGGCTGGCGATCCTCACGCAGCGGTATAGAATCCAGAGGGTACCTCGAGCACACACCAACCGATGGAGCGCAACGATGGCAGGGAAGTTCGAAGTCAAGGCGGCGGCCGGCGGCAAGTTCATGTTCAACCTCAAGGCGGGCAACGGCCAGGTGATCCTCACCTCGCAGCGGTATGCCGACAAGCGCGGCGCGCTCTCCGGTGCCGAGTCGGTGCGCAAGCACGCGGCGAGTGACGCGAACTTCGAGCGGCGCACCGCCAAGGATGACTCGCCGTACTTCGTGCTGATCGCCAGCAACAAGCAGGAGATCGGCCGCAGCGAGATGTACAACAGCAAGGAGGCGATGGAGAACGGCATTGCCTCGGTCAAGAAGAACGCCGCCGACGCCAAGGTCGTGGAGATCTGACCTGGGGCGCATGTACTCCCTCACGACGGCGCGTCTCGCCCTCCGGCCACTGGAACTCGGCGACGCGCCGTTCATCCTCGAGTTGCTCAACGAGGACGACTTCATCCGCTACATCGCCGACCGCGGGGTGCGTGACCTGGCCGGGGCGGAGGCGTACCTCCGCGACGGCCCGATGCGGATGTACACCGAGCACGGCGTCGGGCTGATGCATGCCTCCAGGCGTGAGGACGGCGTCGCGGTCGGCTTCTGTGGCCTCCTCGTCCGTGACCACCTCGCGCATCCCGACCTCGGCTTCGCCTTTCTGGAGGCGTTCCGGGGGCGGGGGTATGCCACCGAGGCCGGGCGTGCCCTCGTCGAGCACGGCGAGCGGGAACTCGGCCACCAGACCCTGCTGGCCATCACCCACCCCGACAACGCGGCCTCGCGTGCGGTCCTCGGCAAACTCGGCTTCCGCTTCGACCGAATGGAAGACCAGCCGGGAGGGGCTGTCAGGCTCTTCAGTCGTCAGGCGGCGGTGTCGTGAGGGCGTGTGACCGGCTGGCATCTCTGCTGTAGCAAGCGATTGCAGTATTACCCGGGTGGTATTGACATAAGCATTTGACCCGGGTAATATCTTGCCATGACACCCTATTCAGACTCCGAACGCTGGCTGGCCTTTTCGGCCGGCACCCTGGTGGCCGAGGGCGACCTCCACCATGTGGCGGCTCGCACCAAGGCGGCGATCGACCGGGGCGAACTCGGCACGATCCAGCTCTTCGAGGCGGCGACCTCGCGACAGATCGACCTCGACTACCGAGGCTCGCTCGAGGCGGTCCTGTCGCGTCTCGAGCGTCGGGACGAGCAGCCCGCCGAGGCAGCACCTCCCAATCGTCCCCGCGGGCGACCGAAGCTCGGGGTGGTCTCGAGGGAGATCACCCTCTTGCCGCGTCACTGGGAGTGGCTGGCGCGCCAACCGGGTGGCGCCTCGGTCACCCTCCGCCGATTGGTGGACATCGCTCGTCGCGGCGATGACGGCGCGATCCGGCTGCGTGGCGCGCGAGAGCGGGTCTACCGCTTCATGTCGCCGACGGCCGGCGACCTCCCCGGATTCGAGGAGGTGAGTCGGGCGCTCTTTCGTGGTGATCGGGAGGGCTTCGCGGCGGGGATCGCCGGGTGGCCGGTCGATATTCGGCGGCACCTGCTGGAACTCGCGGAGGACGCCTTCGAGGACGGGGCGGAGTGATCGGGGGCGCTACGCCCCCTTCGACCACTCCGTGCCGTCGATCAACTCGCTGACGACATCCTCAGCGGTCCGGTCGGCGGCCTCGGCAGCGAAGTTGGTCATCAATCGGTGGCGCAACACGTCGCGGGCCACCGCCTTGACGTCATCGAGGTCCGCCTGGGGCCGGCCGTCCATCGCGGCCCGGGCCTTGGCACCGAGGACCAGATACTGCGAAGCCCGCGGACCGGCACCCCACTCCACAAACTCGCGGATCAGGGCGGGCGCCTCCGCCTCGTTGGGGCGGGTCATCCGGGCCAGCAGGACGGCAGCCGCGACCAGCGACTCGCTGACGGGAATCCGACGGACCAGTGCCTGCATCCCGGTGAGCGCGGCGCCGTCGAGCACCGGGTGCACCTCGGCGCGGTGTCCCCCGGTGGTCTGCACCACGATCGCCTCTTCCTCCTGTCGCGACGGGTAGCCGAGGCGAAGTTCGAGCATGAAGCGGTCGAGCTGAGCCTCGGGGAGCGGGTAGGTCCCCTCCTGCTCGATCGGGTTCTGGGTCGCCAGCACGAAGAACGGTGCCGGCAGCGGGTAGGTCTGCCCGGCGACGGTCACGTTGTGCTCCTGCATCGCCTGCAGCAGCGCCGCCTGGGTCTTGGGTGGGGTCCGGTTGATCTCATCGGCGAGGACCACCTGGGCGAAGACCGGTCCAGCCACGAAGCGGAAGTGCCGCTTGCCGGTGGCGGGGTCCTCCTCGACCAACTCGGTGCCGGTGATGTCGCCGGGCATCAGGTCGGGGGTGAACTGGACCCGGTTGAACGAGAGGTTGAGGGCCTCGGCCACGGTCGAGACCATCAGCGTCTTGGCGAGCCCCGGAACGCCGACCAGCAGGGCGTGGCCCCCACCGAGGATCGCCGTGAGGATGCCATCGACGGCGGCCCGTTGGCCGACCACCCGCTCGGCGACCTGACCCCTGAGGGCCTCCATCGCTGCGGCGAGGCTCTGAAGCTGCTCGGTGTCGGATGGGGTGGAGGTGGGAGCGGTCATGGGGTCCTGGACGAGAGACGAGAGACGAGAAACGAGAGACGAGGCGCCTGGGCCGGAACCGAGTGCCCGTCGAGGCAAAGATAGCCGAGGCGGGACGCTCCGGACTCCTCGGCCGCCGAGTGCCGCCCACGCCGCTACGGGCCGCGACCCGAGTGGGTTTCCCGGCCCCCGCAAATAGCCGGTTTTCCGCTTGCGAATCTTTTCACAAGCCCATACCTTCCGCCGCCGTGAAGACCCCATCCGAAGGGCCGAATCAGGCGATCGGTGAGGGTTATGCCATGGTGGCTGTGGGCATGACCTTCGCCTTGACGCTGACCGGCGCCGCGCTGCTGGGGTTCTGGCTCGATCGCCGGCTGGAGACGCTGCCGCTGTTCACCATCCTCGGCACCTTCGTGGGGATGGCCATGGGTGGCTACTGGCTCTGGGCCCGAGTGACGGCAGAGAGTGATCGGCACCGTGAGCGTGGGGGCGAGGAATGACCGCCCAGCTGCAGCGGCTCCGACTCGGGGCGGTGATGACAGTGGCCGTCGGCACCCTGGCGGCGTTGATCTGGGGGATGGTCGGCTTGGTGGCCGCCGCGGTGTTCGGCGGGGTGGCCACCGGGATCCAGCTGTTGGCCGCTCGCTGGTCTCGGTTGACGGGACGGCGGGCGACCCCCGACCAGCTGGCGATCTACTTGATCGGCATGGTGCTCCGGATCGTCGGGGTGGTGCTGATCGGCGTGGCGGTGACAACTGATCGGGCGACGTTCCCTCCGGGACCGGCCGCCATGGGATATCTGGGGACCTTGCTCCCCCTGATGTGGTTGGAGACTCGACTGGCGTGAGAAGCGAAGACGGCGGGCCATTCAATATCAGCGAGATGATCTTCCATCACACGGGAGACGCTCACGAGCTGGATTTCCAGCCGCTGTTCACCATTCCCTTGCCACACTGGGAGCCGGTGCACATCGGCTCCCTCGTCGTGGACCTCTCGCCGACGAAGCATGTCGTCTTCCTGATCCTGGCCGCGGTGCTCACCTTCCTGTTGCTCAAGCTCGCCTCGATCGGCGTCGCTCGAGCCAGGCGCGAGGGACGGGCACCCCGCGGATTCGCCGGCTTCATGGAGATGTTCGTCCTCTGGGTCCGGCAGGACATGGCCATCGCCAACATCGGCCACGAGAGCGGTGCACGGTACGCCCCGCTGGTGATGACCTTCTTCTTCTTCATCCTGATCTGCAACATCCTCGGCCTGATGCCCTGGGGCGCCTCGCCGACCGGCAACCTCGCGGTCACTGGCGCGCTGGCGATCCTCGCCTTCCTGGTCATCGAGATCGGCGGGATGCTCAAGCTCGGCTTCAAGGGATACATGGGGACGATCTTCCCCAAGATTCCCGGGATGGACGGCGCGATGGGGCTGGTCATGAGCGTGGCCCTCGCCCCGATCGAGATCCTTTCGAAGTTCGTCAAGCCGATTGCGCTGGCGATCCGACTCTTCGGCAACATGCTCGCCGGCCACTTCGTGATCCTCTCGCTGTTCGGGATCGTGTTCATGTTCGGCAGCATCGAGTATTTCCGCTGGGGGATCGGCACCGTCACGGCGGCGGTGGTCCTCGGCGTGATGGCCTTGGAACTCTTCGTCGCGTTCCTGCAGGCGTACGTCTTCGCCCTGCTGAGCGCGGTGTTCATCGGCTTGATGCAGCACGAGCACTAGGAAGGCGGTACTCCACCCTCCCGCGCATCCCGTGGGGGTGGAACACGAGGCGGTGATCGCCACCACCTCAGGGGGTTGGGCCGCTGGCCCGCTGACCTCCATCGCACGGCCCCGTTCCGGAAGAGACGGGTCACCGACGCGAGCGATGCGAACGACCACTGATCTTCCATTGAAATGGATTGACTGACAATGAGCATGATGAATCTGCTGATGCAGGCCGAGGCCGCCCAGGTTGCCGAGGCTGCTGCCAAGGGTTGGGGCGCGATGGGCGCCGGTATCGGGATGGGCCTCGCGCTGATCGGCGCCGGCATCGGCCTCGGCCGGATCGGTGGCCAGGTGGCCGAGGGCATCGCCCGTCAGCCGGAGGCCGAGGGTGCCATTCGTGGTGCCGGCCTGCTGTTCGCGGTGCTCCTCGAGGGCGCCACGATCATCGCCCTGGTGTTCGCCCTGCTGTTCAAGTTCATCTAAGACGCAGGACGAATGGTCATGACGCTCCCGTTGCTTCTCCTGATTCAGGAGGCCGAACACGCCGTCGAAGCAGGCGGCCTGCCGGCACCGTTCCAGCCCACCCTCGGTCTGGTCATCTGGACCTGGGTGGTCTTCATCGCGCTGTTGATCGTCCTGGCGAAGTTCGTCTATCCCGGACTCGTCAAGATGACCGCCGATCGTGAAGCCACGATCAACCAGCAGCTCGCCGAGGCAAAGCGGCTCCAGGCCGAGGCCGAGGCGGGGTTGGAGGAGCAGCGGGCGCTCCTGGCCGCTGCCAGGGGTGAGGCCCAGGCCATCGTGGGTGAGGCGCGTGACGCCGCCGAGCGGGAACGCGCGTCGGCGGTGGCCAGGACCCGGACGGAACAGGAAGAGATCCTGGCCCGTGCCAAGCAGGAAATCGCCGCCGAGGGTGAGCGGGCGAAGGCGGAGATGCGGCGCGAGGCGGTCGACCTGGCCATCGCCGCCGCGGGCAAGGTGATCGGCCGGCAGCTCGACGCCGATGCCGACCGCACGCTGGTCGAGGATTACCTCAGCGAGATCGGCAGCCAGGCGTGAGGCCGATCTCGATCGCCCGGAACTACGCCGACACGCTCTTCGAGTTGGCGTCCACGGCGAATGCGATCGAGCCGTGGGGTGAGCTCATCGACGTGACCAGTGCCGCGATGCTGGCGCCGTCGATCGAGGTGGTGCTGATGTCACCGCGGGTCAGCCGCGAGCAGAAGGTCGCCATCCTCAGCGAGGCGCTGAAGGATGCGCCACGCCAGTTCACGCTGTTCATCATCGCGATGATCCGCCGTGGCCGGCAGCCGTTGATCGGCATGGTCGCCGATGAGTATCGCGTCCTGCTCGACGACAAGCTGGGCCGGGTGCGGGCCGGCATCACCGTGGCCCGTGAGATCGATGAGGCCGCCAAGGCCAGCTTCGTCGCACGGCTCGCCAAGGCGATCGACAAGGAAGTGATTGCCGGGTTCGTGGTCGATCCCGCGATCCTCGGTGGTACGCTCGTCCGGATTGGGGATCAGATCTATGACGGCACGGTGCGCAAGCGCCTGAGCCGGCTCCGGCGGCAGTTGCTGACCGGCTGAGCCCGGCCTGATCTGGTTGTCTCGCGCCGCACCCCGACGGGGTGCGGCGCGTTTCGTTGGCGGCTATCCTTCCGCGCGTGACCGACTTCTCTGGTGACCGACGCTCGTTCTTCCGCCGCGCCTTTGGTGACGTGGCGCGACAGGTCGCCAAGGCGACCGAGGACCGCGTGGTCCGGCGCAGCTACGTGCGCCCTCCCGGGGCCCTCCCCGAGATGGCCTTTCTTGCCGCCTGCACGCGGTGCGGCGAGTGTGCCACCGCCTGCCCGGCCGGGGCGATCCTCCATGTCCCCTCGCGCGGCGGATTGGCGGCAGCCACCCCGTACCTCGAGCCGGGCCGGATTCCGTGCCTCGTCTGCGCCGACATGCCGTGCATCCCCGTCTGCCCCACCGACGCCCTCACGATGCCGGACACCGGCTGGGCCGAGGAGCGGCTGGGTCGGGTGGAATTGCATCCCGAGCGCTGCATTACCTTCGAGGGGAAGCCCTGTGGGGTGTGTGCCACGGCCTGTCCGGTCGGCGAGTCGGCCCTCGCGATGGATGAGGACGGCCGACCGGTGCTCAAGGCCGAGGGCTGTGTCGGTTGCGGGGCCTGTGTGCGCGAGTGCATCACCATTCCGTCGTCCTTCACCTTTCATCCGGTGGATCGCTGATGTCCGAAGTCCCCTTTCGGGTCGAGAAGCCCTGGGGTCATGAGTTGATCTGGGCGCACACCGACCGGTATGTCGGCAAGGTTCTCCACGTCAACGCCGGTCATGTCCTCTCCTGCCAATACCACCTGCAGAAGGATGAGACCATGCACGTGCTGAGTGGCACGCTCATCCTCCGGCTCTGGGCATCGCCCGACGCCGAGCCGACCGAACGGGTGATGCAGGCCGGCGAGTCGGTGCACGTCACACCCGGGACCATTCATTCGATCGAGGCGGTGGCAGACTGCGACGTCCTCGAGGCCTCGACGCCGGAACTGGACGACATCGTCCGGATCCGGGACCGCTACGGAAGGACATGACCTGATGCAGGTGATCATCCCGCTGGCCGGCAAGGGCTCCCGGCTCCGGCCCCACACCCACCTGGTCCCCAAGCCGATGCTGAAGGTCGCCGGCCGGCCGGTGATGGACTGGGTGATGGACCGGCTCGATGGCCTCGACATCGAGGAGTTGATCTTCATCACCGGGCACCTCAAGGAGCAGGTCGAGGCCTACACCGGGTCGCGCTACGCCGCGCCGTCCCGCTATGTCGAGCAGGTGGTCCAGGATGGCACCGCTGGAGCCGTGAACCTCGCCCGACCGCATGTGCACGGTCCGGTGATGATCATCTTTGTCGACACCGTCTTCGAGGCCGACCTGACCCTCGCCAACACCGCCGATGCCGACGGCATCATCTGGGCCAAGGAGGTCGAGGACTACCAGCGGTTCGGCGTGGTGGTGCGCGATGCGCAGGGGTACATGACCCGGATCGTTGAGAAGCCCTCGGAGCCGATCTCGAAGCTCGCCAACATCGGCCTCTACTACATGCGCGATGTCGAGGCGCTCTGGGCGGGCATCGACCACACCCTGGCGAGTCCGACGGTCAAGGGGGAGTACTTCCTCACCGACGCCTTCCAGCACATGATCGACCAGGGCCGCCGGATCCTGACGGCCGAGGTCGGCGGGTGGTACGACTGCGGTCAACTGGGCACCACGCTCGAGACCAACGGGATCTTGTTGGCGAAGGGGGCCGCGCGACACCCGGCGTTCGGCGCGGATGTCACGATCATCGACCCGGTGCTGATCGAGGATGGCTGCACCATCGCGAACTCGACCATCGGGCCGAACGTCTCGATCGATGCCGGCTCGACGGTGCGGGGATCGACGATTCGCGACAGCATCATCGGCAGCGACTGCGAGATCGTCGGGAGCACGGTGCATGATGCGATGCTGGGCGACCATGTGGTGGTGGCGGACTTCACGGGATCGGCCTCCATCGGCAGTCACTCGCAGCTCACCGGGGGGGTCTGATGTCGCTCGACCAGTTGCTGGCTTCGTACCTCGACCTCGCCCGACACCTCGATCCCCTGAGCCATCCCCACGAGGCACCGGCGGAGGTTCATGCCCGGCTCGGTCGCTTCGACCTGCCGTGGCTCAGCGCGCAGGCCACGGCGCTGAAGAGCATCGCCAATGCCATCGAGGACCTCGAGGATGTTGAGGACCTCGATGATGAGGTTGACCGCACCATGCTGATCGACACCGTGCGGGCCGAGGTGATGCGACTCGACGATGCCGTGGGACGGGAGTGGGCCGACCCCGGGTTGCCGCTTCGCCACGCCATGCTGGCGCTCGACACCCTGATGGGCGAGGACTTTGATGCCGCCCACGAGGCGGCGCTCCGTGCACGGATTGCCGAACTGCCGGGGTTTCTTGGCACGCTCGAGGACGACGACCGCCCCGCGCCCGGGTTCATGGTCGAGGCCGCGAGTCGCGCCGTCGAGGGGTTGGCCGAACGGCTCGACATCGCCTCCGAGCGACTCGACGACGAACTGGTCGGTCCGGTGCTCACGGCGCTGGCGTTGCACCGCGACTGGATCGCCAAGCCCGCCCGCCTCGGTGGAGCACTCGGCATCGGCGAGGAGGCGGTGGAGGCGCGGATCACGCTGCTCTCGCCCGAGCCCGTTGGCGTCAAGGGCGCGCTGCGCGTTCTGGAGTTGCGCCGGGCTGGGGTCGAGCGATCACTGGTCACGGCTGCCGACGAGCTCGGCTATGACGCCGATTGGCGGGCTGCCCTCGACGCCCTGCCGGAGATCGCCGAGCTCGATCCGCTCGACCGACTCGACGCCTGGGAGGAGGAGTGGTCACGGGTGGCAGACGGGTTGACCGAGCTCGGCGGCCGGATGCCCACCATGCCCGCACCACCGGCCCCGATGGCCGACGATCGGGCCACGCTCGGAGCGCTCGCCGTCCGGGCATGGGCCGCCGCGATCTTCGAGGCGGGTCGGCTGACCCAGGCACGGCCGGTACGACGCCTGTTGGTGGCGCCCGGGCTTCGGAGGGGCTGGGAGCGCAGTGTCGCGGCCGTGCTCCGCGAAACCCTCGTCATCGGCTCCCCGGAGCGGCGGTTGGCCTCGGCGCATCTGGCGCTCCGCGACAATCTCCTGGCCGAGACCGACCTCATGTTGCAGGCCCAGCGAGGGACGGCCGAGGAGCTGGCCCAACGGGCCGGTGAGTTGGCTGGTCTCGACATCGACTCCGCTCGTGACATGGTGGTCGCGGTTGCCTCGGAGCCGTTCGAGGCGCTCGCCGCGGGGTTGGCGCACGAGGGATGGCAGGGGTGGTACGCCGAAGCTGGCGAGACGCCGATCGAGTTCCTGCGGCTGGCCACGGGCGGCGGCGGGCTCGCCGTGCCGCTGGCCCGGTGGGCGCTGTCGATCAGCGAGGGGTGAGGGACAACAGACGAGAGACGAGAGACGAGCGACGAGGGACGACGGGCGTTAGACGATAGGCGAGAGACGAGAGACAAGAGACAACACGCGAGGTCGTGTGGGCGCCAACACGGCAGGGCAGGGTGATCCAGCTGGTGCCGCGCTTCCACCTACCGTGCGCGGGCTCTCCTGGGTATCCGCATTCAATGACGCCGCGAGCGAGATGGTCTACCCACTCCTCCCGGCGTTCATGGTTGGCAGCCTTGGTGCGCCAGCCGCCGCACTCGGCGCCCTCGATGGCGCAGCCGACCTGGCCGCATCGCTGCTTCGCTTCATCTCTGGGCGCCTCGCTGACAACCGTGTGCTGCGCGGTCCCCTGGTCCTCTTCGGCTACGTGGTCGCCACCGTGGCCCGCCCGCTCATCGGGTTCTCCCACAGTGCGACGCAGGTCATCGGCCTGCGCGTGGCCGACCGCTTCGGCAAGGGACTCCGTTCACCGGCTCGCGACGCGATGCTGGCCGAGTCGGTGCCGGCCTCGATGCGTGGCCGGGCCTTCGGGATGCACCGCAGTTTCGATCACGCCGGCGCCGTGGTCGGCTCGCTGGTGGCGTGGCTGTTGCTCGAGCGTGGGATGGCGCCGGGTGCCGTCATTCGGGGTTCGCTCGTTCCGGGGCTGCTCGCGGTGGCGGTGCTTGCCTGGGTCCTGCGACGCGTTGGCCGGGAGGAGGCGCCGGTCGTTGCGGAGCCGAGCCAGCCGCAGGAGGGGAGCCTCGCTGCGCCGTTCTGGCCAGCGATCTCGATGCTCACCCTGGTGATGGTCGCCCGATTGCCGGAAACCCTGTTGCTCCTTCACCTCCAGCGTGCCGGGGTGGCGATCGTGATGATCCCGTTGGTCTGGGCTGGGTTGCACGTCGTTCGCAGCGCCGTGGCCTACCCGGCGGGGCGGGTGGTTGATGCGGTGGGTGAGCGTGGGGTGGTCTCGGCGTCGGGCGGCATCGCGGCGTTGGGGGCGTTGCTCCTGGCGATGGGATGGGCACCCGGCTGGCAGGTGGTCGTCTTCCTGGCCACCGGGGTGGTGACCGGCATCGCCGAGCCGGCTGAGCGGAGCCTCATCGCGCGGTTGGCACCAAAGGGGCTGGGACGAGCCTACGGCGAGGCGCAGGCGCTCTTCGGGGTGGCGGCCCTGGCAGCTGGGATCGGCTTTGGCGTGCTGATCGATGCACGGGGAAGCTCCCAAGCCCTGATGGTGTCGGCCGCGGCGAGCGTGGCGGCCGTGGTGGGGTGGATGGCATTGGACGAGAGGCGGTAGCGGGGGGCCGAGGCCGAAGCCCCGAGCGGGGAGAGGAGAGCGGTGCGAGGTCGGGGGGCAGGCGCTCAGGTTGTCCGTACAATAGATAGGCGGCTAACCAAAATGGTCATTTGTGGCCACCGCAGTACAACCCCCATGGCCATGGCCCTTCGGGTTATCGCTTAGCCGACTAACGGTAATTGGCTCCCGGCCATGAGATCGCCAGATTCCGCTCCGTTCTCCGTTCTCCGTTCTCCGTTCTCCGTTCTCCGTTCTCCGTTCTCCGCCTGAGGCCCCCGTGCAAGACCCCCAGCT
>JAHEFN010000023.1 GCA_024640185.1 Gemmatimonadota bacterium
CGTCCTGGTGCCGCGTCCACACGTCGTAGTCGTTCGGGTCGTGGGCCGGCGTGATCTTCACGCAGCCCGAGCCCAGCTCGGGCTTGGCCCACTCGTCCACGATCAGCGGGATCTCGCGGCGCAGCAGGGGCAGCAGCACCTTGCGCCCGGCGCGGGCCATGCCGGCGAGCTGCTCCAGGCCGGGCACCACCTGCTCGAGCCGCTGCTCGAGCCGCTCGAGCTCGGCCTGGGCGGCGGGGCGCTCCTTCTCCCTGGCGTTCGCCACAGCCTCGCGCTGGGCCGCGATCAGCTTGGTCAGCTGCCCGCGCGGGTTGGGGTGCACGGCCACCGCGGTGTCGCCGAGCATCGTCTCGGGCCTGGTGGTGGCAACGACGATCTCGCCATCACCGTCGGCGAGCGGATAGCGGAGGTGCCAGATCTGGCCGTCCACGTCGTGCTTCTCCGCCTCCTCGTTGGAGAGGGCGGTGCGGCAGCGGGGACACCAGTTGATGATGTACTTGCCGCGGTACACCAGGCCCTGTTCGTGCAGGGTGACGAAGACCTCGCGGACCGCGCGCGAGAGGTCGTCGTTGAGCGTGAAGTAGGTGCGTTCCCAGTCGGCCGCCGACCCGAGCGCCTCGAGTTGGTCGAGGATCGTCCCGCCGGTCTCGCGCACGAACGCCCAGACCCGTTCGACGAACGCCTCGCGACCGAGGTCGAATCGGGTGCGTCCCTCCGTCGCCAGCTGCTTCTCGACCACGTTCTGGGTGGCGATGCCGGCATGGTCGGTGCCCGGGACCCACAGGGCGGCTCGGCCCTGCATCCGCTGGTAGCGGATCAGCACATCCTGCAGCGTGGTGTTCAGTCCGTGCCCGGCGTGGAGCACCGCCGTGGTGTTCGGCGGCGGCATCTGGATCACATAGGGGTCGCCCTGGGCGTCGGGCGCCAGATGAAAGACGCCGCTCTCGAGCCATTCGGCGTAGAGGGGGCGTTCGATGCTGGACGGGTCGTACTGGGGCGCGAGGTCGTCGGTCATGCGGTCAGGACGTCGAGCGCCGGCACGCTCGCGTCGTCCTCGCCGCGCACCAGGATCCGATTGACGACCTGGTCGCTGCCGATGGCCTCGCGCACCACGCGATCGGCACGGCTGCGCAGGAGGCGGGTGGGGACCCAGCCATGCAGGCCCACGGTCTGGCGCGAGACCGGACGGATCTCGAGTGCCAACGCGGCGAGGGTCTCGTCGGCGTCGAGTGCCGCCTGGGCGTCATGGACCAGTTCGGCCATCGAGGGTCGCCCCGTCGGGGCTGGCCTCGCCAGCCGGCGTGACGCGGTCGGCCCGAAGAACTCCCCCAGGAGGAATCCAGCGGTCGTGCCGAGGGCCAGCCCGATCAGGGCGGGACCAATCCTGAGCCCGTGGGTGGCGAGGCGGCGGCGTACAAGGAGGCGCGGCATGGTGGTAAACTATATGGCTCTCACGGCACGGCCTATGCCCGCGTCGACGCCCATGGACCCTGAGCGAGGAACCACCGACGCATGTCGACCAGCGCTGACCCGATGATCCGCATCACCCTCCCCGATGGTGCCGTCCGCGAACTTGCGGCCGGAGCGACCGGGGCGGATCTCGCCGCGTCAATCGGTCCCGGTCTCGCCAAGGCGGCGCTGGCGGTCGTGATCGAGGGGGCGGTCCACGACCTCGACCAGCCGCTCGCGGACGGTCAGGCGGTCGCGATCGTCACGGACCGGAGCCCCGAGGCGCTCCCCCTGCTGCGCCACTCGGCGGCCCATGTCCTTGCCACGGCCGTGCGGGAGCTCTTCCCCGATGCCGGGATCGGCTTCGGTCCGGCGATTGATGCGGGGTTCTACTACGACTTTGCCGTCCCCCGTCCGTTCACCCCCGAGGACCTCGAGGCCATCGAGGCCCGGATGCGCGACGTGATCGCCGCCGACCATCCCTTCGTGCGCGAGGAGGTCGACCGTGAGGAGGCCAACGGCCGGTTCGCCGACGACCCCCTCAAGCTCGAGCGGATCAGCGAGCTCGGCGATGACGAGGTGATCTCGGTCTACACCGACGGGCCATTCGTGGACCTCTGTCGTGGTCCACACATCCCGAGCACCGGTCGGCTGAAGCATTTCTCCCTGCTCTCGGCCGCGGGAGCCTATTGGCGTGGTGATTCGAACCGCCAGATGCTGCAGCGGATCTACGGCACCGCGTTCTTCCGGAAGGAGGACCTTGCCGCCCACGTGACCCGGCTCGACGAGGCCCGCAAGCGGGACCATCGTCGGTTGGGGAAGGAGCTGGACCTGTTCACCTTCCTCCCGGTGGCGCCCGGCGCCGCGTTCTGGACCGAACGCGGCACGACGATGTACAACGCCCTCGTCGAGGTGATGCGCGAGTTGCAGCGGGATGGCTACGGCGAGATCCGCACCCCGCTGATGTTCAACAAGACGCTGTGGGAGCAGTCGGGGCACTGGGGGAAGTACCGCGACAACATGTTCCTGGTGCTCGACAAGGAGTCAGGCGAACACGACTTCTCGCTCAAGCCGATGAACTGTCCCTCGCACCACCTCTACTACGCCACCAAGCAGCATTCGTATCGCGAGCTGCCGATCCGGTATGTGACCTACGACGTCCTCCACCGCAACGAGGTCAGCGGGGCCCTGTCGGGGCTGACCCGGGTGCGGCAGTTCCAGCAGGATGACTGTCACATCTACCTGCGGGAGGACCAGATCGCCGGCGAGGTGCGTCGGTTGACCGACTTCATCCTGGCGTACTACCGGATCTTCGGTCTCGAGGCGCGGCTCAAGTTCGCGACCCGGCCGGCGGAGCGGATCGGTGATGATGCGATGTGGGACCGGGCCGAGGCGGCGTTGCGGGAGGCGCTCGATGCCACCGGGCTGCCGTATGACCTCAAGGAGGGCGACGGGGCCTTCTACGGTCCGAAGATCGACTTCGATGTCACCGACGCGATCGGCCGGTCGTGGCAGCTCGGCACCATCCAGCTCGACTATGCCGCGCCGGAGCGCTTCGATCTCGGCTACGTCGGCGAGGACAACCAGCCCCATCGTCCCGTGGTGATCCATCGGGCGGTCAACGGCTCGTTCGAGCGGTTCCTCGCGATCCTGATCGAGCACTTCGCCGGCGCCTTCCCCCTCTGGCTGTCGCCGGAACAGGTGCGGGTGCTGCCGATCTCGGATGCCCAGCGCGAGGCGGCGCGGTCGGTGGTCGCGCACCTCCGCGCAGCGGGGATCCGGGCCACCCTCGATGACCGTGGCGAGACCCTCAACTACCGGATTCGCGAGGGCGAGGTTGCCAAGACGCCCTACATGGCGGTGGTGGGGCAGCGAGAGGCCGATGGTGGCACGGTGGCGGTGCGGACTCGCGGGGCGGGGACCAAGCAGGAGGTGGTCAGCCTCGAGGCGTTCACGGCGCGGCTCGTGGAAGCGATGGCGAGTCGGGCCCTGCTGCCGTGAGGGGAGGGTCGGGGAGGGGGCACTCGCCCCTCCCCGATCACCCTTATCTTCCGCACACCCGTACCGTGGAAGGAGCAGTCCGTGTCTGACGCCAACACTCCAGTCATTCTGAGCGCCTGCCGTACGCCGATCGGGCGATACCTGGGTGCCATCTCCTCGATACCCGCTCCCCGGCTCGGCTCGATCGCGATCCGCGAGGCGGTCGCTCGCGCCGGCGTGCCACTCGACGTCATCGACGAAGTCATCATGGGCCACGTGGTGCAGGGTGGCACCGGGCAGGCTCCTGCCCGCCAGGCGATGATCGACGCCGGTCTTCCCGGCGAAGTGCCGGCTCTGACCATCAACAAGGTGTGCGGTTCGGGGCTCAAGGCCGTGATGCTCGCTGCCCAGGCGATCAAGGCCGGCGACGCCCAGTGCGTCGTCGCCGGTGGGATGGAGTCGATGTCGGGTGCCCCGCACTACCTCACCGGCTATCGCAACGGCATCAAGGCCGGCAACCAGACCCTGCTCGACGGGATGATCCACGACGGCCTCTGGGACTCCTTCGGCAACAACCACATGGGCGAGTACGCTGAGTACACGGCAGAGAAGGCCGGTGTCTCGCGCGCGGACCAGGACGCCTTCGCGCTGGCCTCCCACCAGAAGGCCGTCGCCGCCCAGCAGGCGGGGAAGTTCGATGCGGAGATCGTGGCGGTGGAGGTGCCCGGCCGCAAGCAGAGCGTGACGGTCAGCGCCGACGAGTCGCCTCGCGCCGACACCACCCTCGAGGCACTGGGCAAGCTGCGCCCGGTCTTCGTCAAGGAGGGCACGGTGACCGCCGGCAACGCCCCTGGCCTCAACGACGGTGGGGCAGCGTTGGTGGTCGCGTCGCTGGCCTTCGCCAAGGCGCATGGGCTTGCCCCGATGGCGAGGATCACGGGATACGCCACCGGCGGCGGGGCGCCGCGGGAGCTGTTCTTCGCCCCGATCCTCGCGGTGCAGAACCTGATGGCCAAGGCGGGCACGGCCATCGACGACTATGGACTGATCGAGGCCAATGAGGCCTTCGCGGTGCAGGCCCTCGCCGACGGTCGGGCCCTCGGCTGGGACTGGGAGCGGGTCAACGTGCACGGCGGGGCGATCGCCCTCGGCCACCCCATCGGGGCCAGCGGCGCGAGGGTGCTGGCGACACTGCTCTTTGCGATGCGGGATCGTGGCACGGCGACCGGGCTGGCCACCCTCTGTCTCGGCGGTGGGAATGCCGTGGCGCTCAGCGTGGAGGCCGCATGAGCTCCGTCGCCGTGATCGGATCCGGCACGATGGGCAACGGGATCGCCCACCTCTTCGCCCAACATGGTCACGAGGTGCAGCTGATCGACGTGAATGCCGAGGCGCTCGAGCGGGCCCGGGCCACCATCGCCAAGAACCTCGACCGACAGGTCAAGAAGGGGACCCTCTCCGCGGAGGCCCCGGCGGAGATTCTCGCGCGGATCACCTCGGGCACCGATCTGGCCGCGGCGGCGGAGGCCTCCCTGGTGATCGAGGCGGCGAGTGAGAACCCGGAGGTGAAGTTCTCGCTCTTCGCGGAGCTCGATACCCTCTGTCCCCCGGAGACGATCCTCGCGACGAACACCTCATCGATCTCGATCACCACGATCGCGGAGCGGACCGGCCGTGCGGACCGGGTGATCGGGATGCACTTCATGAACCCGGTGCCGGTGATGAAGCTGGTGGAGGTGATTCGCGGGCGCGCCACCTCCGATGCAACCACCACGACCGTCATGACCCTGGCCACCTCGCTCGGCAAGGTGCCGGTCGAGGTCAATGATGCCCCGGGATTCGTCGCCAACCGGATCCTGATGCCGATGATCAACGAGGCGGTGTTCTGCCTCCACGAGGGCGTGGCGACCGCGGAAGGGATCGACACGGTGATGAAGCTGGGGATGGCGCACCCCATGGGCCCGTTGACCCTCGCGGACCTGATCGGGCTGGATGTCTGTCTCGCCATCATCCAGGTGTTGCATGCGGACTTCGGCAACGACAAGTACCGTCCCTGTCCGCTGCTCGAGCAGATGGTGGCGGCTGGTGATCTCGGCCGCAAGAGCGGCAAGGGCTTCTACGACTACCGAGCGAGCTAATGGACATCTTCAACGAGATGAACACCCGCGGGCATGAACAGATCCTGTTCAGCCACGAACCCTCATGCGGGTACTTCGGGATCATCGGCATCCACGACACCACCCTCGGCCCGGCGCTGGGCGGCACGCGGGTCTGGCAGTACGCCTCGACCGACGAGGCGTTGAACGACGTGCTCCGCCTGTCGCGGGGGATGACCTACAAGTCGGCGGTCGCCGGACTCAATCTCGGCGGTGGCAAGGCCGTGATCATCGCCGACCCGAAGCGGGCGGATCGTGAGTCACTCTTCCGGGCCCACGGACGCTTCGTCGACTCCCTCGGTGGCCGCTACATCACCGCCGAGGATGTCGGCACCTCCCCGCAGGACATGGAGTTCGTCAAGCGCGAGACCCGCCATGTCGCCGGGCTGCTCAACCTCTCGGGCGACCCGTCGCCGGTGACGGGATACGGCGTCTACATGGGGATGAAGGCCGCCGCGAAGCAGCGCTGGGGGAAGGACACGCTCGAGGGCAAGACGGTCGCGGTGCAGGGGGCGGGGAAGGTGGCCCATTTCCTGATGGGCCACCTGCACGAGGAGGGGGCCAAGCTGCTCGTCTCCGACATCGATGCCGAGAAGGTCAAGGTGTGTGTCGATGAGTTCGGCGCCACCGCCGTCGCCCCCGAGGCGATCTACGATGCCAAGGCCGAGATCTTCGCGCCCTGTGCCCTTGGCGGCATCCTCAACGACGACACCATTGCCCGCCTCAACGCCGTGATCATCGCCGGTGGGGCAAACAACCAGCTGGCCGACGAGCGCCACGGCGAGGCCGTCGAGGCACGCGGGATCCTCTACGCGCCGGACTATGTGATCAACAGCGGCGGGGTCATCAACGTCTACGGCGAGTTGCAGGGGTGGACCACGGAACGCTCCAAGCGGAAGGCGCAGGAGATCTACGACACGATCCTGCGCGTCTTTGCGATTGCCGAGCGCGACGGGGTGCCGTCGTACCAGGCCGCCGACCGGCTTGCCGAGGAGCGGCTCAGCTCGGTGGCCGCGCTGAAGGACATGTGGCTGGCCGGGGATCGGTAGGGTGGTGAGCACGGTCGAGCGGATTCCCATCGGGTCGGACCACGCCGGCTTCGAGCTCAAGGCGGTGCTCGTCGAGGAGTTGCGGTCGCTCGGGTTCGAGGTCGAGGATGTCGGCACCCACTCGACCGCCTCCACCGACTATCCCGACTTTGCCCATCCGGTCGCCCACGAGGTGGAAGTCGGCGAGGCGCAGCGTGGGGTGTTGCTCTGCGGCAGTGGTCTCGGGATGAGCTATGCGGCCAATCGCCACCACGGGGTCCGGGCCGCAGTCGCCTGGAGTCCCGAGATCGCCAAGCTCGCCCGCGAACACAACGACGCCAACGTTCTGGTGCTGCCGGCGCGGTTCCTCGATGCCGAGACGGCCAAGGCCATCCTCAGGACCTGGCTTGACACCCCATTCGCCGGCGGTCGTCACCAACGCCGCGTCACCAAGATCGAGGCCACATGACCGGGTTCGACCACGCCGCCTCCCTCCAGCAGGTCGATCCGACGATCGCCGCGTTGATCGGGGAGGAGCTCGTGCGCCAGCGCGATGGCCTCGAGTTGATCGCCAGCGAGAATTTTGCCTCGCGGGCCGTGCTGGAGGCGATGGGGACCTGCCTCAACAACAAGTACGCCGAGGGGTACCCGGGGAAGCGCTACTACGGTGGCTGCGAGGTGGTCGATCGCGTCGAACAGGTGGCGATCGATCGGGCCAAGGCGCTCTTCGGTGCCGCGCACGTGAACGTGCAGCCCCATTCCGGTGCCCAGGCCAACATCTGTGCCTTCATGGCCCTGGTGAAGCCGGGCGAGAAGATCATGGGGATGGCGTTGCCCCACGGCGGACACCTGACCCACGGCTCACCGGTCAACCACTCGGGGCAGATCTGGGAGGCGGTCTCCTATGGGGTGCGCGCCGACACCGGGCGGATCGACTATCAGGAACTCCGCGAGACGGTTCGTGCCGAGCGACCCAAGCTGTTGATCGCCGGTGGCTCCGCCTACGCCAGGCACATCGACTTCGCCGCCTTTCGGGAGATTGCCGACGAGGTCGATGCGACGCTGTTGGTGGACATGGCCCATTTCGCCGGGTTGGTGGCCGGCGGCGTGCACCCCTCGCCGGTGCCGCATGCCCATGTGGTGACCTCGACCACGCACAAGACGCTTCGTGGCCCCCGCGGCGGGATCATCCTCTGTGGTGAGGAACTCGCCAAGGCCATCAACAAGTCGGTCTTCCCCGGTGGGCAGGGCGGTCCGCTCGAACATGTGATCGCCGCCAAGGCGGTGGCGTTCGCGGAGGCACAGACGCCCGCGTTCGCGCGCTACGCCGCCCAGGTGGTCGAGAATGCCCAGGTGCTCGCCGCCGCCCTGATCGAGCGGGGCCACGCGATCATCTCCGGTGGCACCGACACCCACCTCATGCTGGTCGACCTGCGGGAGAAGGGGATCACCGGCAAGGAGGCCGAGCGGCTGCTCGGTGAGGCCGGGATCACGGTCAACAAGAACACCGTGCCCGACGACCCCCAGTCGCCGTTCGTGACCAGCGGGATCCGGATCGGCACGCCCGCGCTCACCACCCGGGGCATGGGCCGCGCCGAGATGGTGCGGGTCGCCCAGTTGATCGACGAGGCGCTCGGCGGGGCGGATGTCACCGTCCTCGCCCGGGTGAAGCGTCAGGTCGAGGAGCTCGCCGGTCACTTCCCGCTCTATCCCGAACCGTTCGGGGCCAATCGGAGTGATGGTGCCTGAACTGCAGTTCGCCGACGGAGTCCTTGCTCGGCTCCACGCGCATGGCGAGAGCCGGTATGACGAGCGTGCCTACCTCTTCATGCTGGGAGCCATCGAGTACCTCCAGGGGAAGCTCGATGCCCGCCGCCACGTCACCGGCCAGGAGCTCACGTGGGCCTGTCGTGACTTTGCCCTGGAACGGTTCGGCCTGGTGGCCCGGACGGTGCTCGATGTCTGGGGTGTCCGGAGTACCGCCGATTTCGGGCGGATCGTCTTTGCCCTCGTCGAGGTGGGGTTGTTGAGCACCCAGGCGGGCGATCGCGCCGAGGACTTCCATGCGGTCTATGACTTCGCGTCGGCCTTCGACGACAGTTACGCCGTGCGATGGAACGAGCAGGAGCGAGGATAAAGGAAAGAGGAGAGAGGGTCACGACCACGGTCAGGCTCCCCATCGGCAAACCGGGCGTCGCTCGGAGCGCCATTGCCTCTCGTCTCTCGTCTATCGTCTCCCGTTTGTCGTATCTTCCCTCATGCTCTCGATCCCGGTCATCACCCCCGATCAGGCGGCGGCGTGGGACGCTGCCGCCGTCGCGGCCGGGCGGTCGCTCGGCACCCTGATGGAGACCGCCGGCCGCGCGGTGGCCCGGGTCATTCTCGACGAGCACGGTGAGGAGGCTGCCCGGGGGGTGTTGGTGGCCTGCGGTCCCGGCAACAATGGGGGCGATGGATGGGTTGCGGCGCGTGCCCTCCACCGGCTCGGCCTCGGTGTCTGGGTGGCGGAGGTCGGCATCCCGCCGAAGGGGATCGCTGCCGACGCACGCCGGTCCGCCCTCGAGGATGGGGTCGCCACGGTCGCTGCCGATGGTCCCTGGCCGGCGATCCACCTGGTCGTCGATGCCCTGCTCGGCACCGGCGCCCGGGGCGCACCCCGCGAACCGATGCCGGCGTTGTTGGCCCGGCTCGTCGCCCTGCAGGTTCCCATCGTCGCCATCGACGGCCCCACCGGACTCGACCTGGCCACCGGCGTCGATCATGGGGCCAATCCTGCGACGACCACGGTGACGTTTGGGGGAGTGCGTCGCGGTCACCTGATCGGCCGCGATGATGCTGGCACGATCATCGTCGCGGAGATCGGACTCCCCGCCGCTGATCCCCACTGGCCGGTGCTGATCGAGGCGCGCTGGGCCGGTCGGCGGCTGGCCCCGTTTGCGGCGGACTCCCACAAGGGCAACCGGGGCCGGGTGGTGGTCGTCGGCGGCAGTGCGGGGATGACGGGGGCGGCCCGGTTGGCGGCGCGCGGCGCGTTTGCGGCGGGCGCGGGGCTGGTCCATGTCGTGGCGCCCGACGACGCCATCGGTGACGTGGCTCTCGCCGAACCGGATGTGCAGGCCTTCGCCCATCCATTTCGCGGGGAGCCCTCGGCAGAGCTTCGGGCGTTGCTCACGCGCGCCGACGCCGTGGTGTTCGGTCCCGGCTTCGGCCGCGATGAAGCCGGCCTGGGCTTCCTCGAGGCGGCGCTCGAGCTGGTCGAGCGCGCCGTCGTCGATGCCGATGCCTTGACCCTCCTTCGGGGTCAGGGCGCGGCGGTCGCCCGACTCAGTCGCGACCGTGCTGTCGTCCTCACGCCCCATCCCGGTGAATTTCGTTCGGTCTTCCCGGCGCTGGCCGGTCAGCTCGAGACCGATCCGTGGGGCGCGGCGGAGGCGGCGGCGCGCGCCGTCGGCGCCACGGTGTTGCTCAAGGGGGTCCCGACGGTGGTGGCCCCGCCGGTCGGTCCACTGCTGACCGTCGCCGCCGGGAATCCGGGACTGGCCACCGGCGGCAGCGGCGACGTGCTGAGCGGGATCATCGCGGCGCTGTTGGCGCGTGGCACCTCACCGCGCGACGCCGCCGCCATCGGGGCGCAGGCCCTCGGCGAGGCGGCTGATATCACGGCGAGTCGCCATGGCACGCGAGGGATGCGGCCGATGCAGGTTATCGAGGCGCTTGGCGATGTCTGGCCGCGGTGGGCCGCCGAGCCGCATCGCCCCGACCGTGAGCTGTTGCGATTGCCTCGGCCGGAGACCGGCTGACGATGCTCCCCCACGCCACCGCGCGACCATGACGGCGATCCCCCTCGGTGCCGGTGGGGAGTTCGACCGCATCCGCCACGTGGTCGAGGCGTTGGGTGCCGATGCCGGTCCGATCGGTGATGACACCGCCGTGGTACCGATCGGGGTGGGACCGCTGGTCGTCTCGATCGACAGTGCGGTGGAGGGGGTGCATTTCCGGGAGGAGTGGCTCTCAGCCGAGGAGATCGGTTGGCGGGCCGCCGCGGCGGCCCTCTCCGACCTCGCGGCGGTCGCCGCGGTCGCCGCGGGCCTGGTGGTGGCGCTGACGGTGCCCCCGGGGCGCTGGGGTGCGCGCGTGACGGAGGTGATGGTCGGCGTCGGTGCCGCGGCGCGCCACGCCGGGACGCGAGTGCTTGGCGGTGACCTGACGGCTGGCGCCGTCCTCTCGTTGGCCGTGACGGTGTTCGGGCACGCCGCCACCCCACTCTCACGCCGAGGGGCACGGCCGGGCGATCGTCTCTGGGTCACCGGTGACCTCGGCGGGGCGCGGGCGGCCCTGATGGCCTGGGTGGCGGGACGGACGCCGGCCAAGGCGGCGCGGGCCGCCTTCGCGCATCCCGTGCCCAGGCTCCGGGCCGGGCAGTGGCTCGCCCGTCACGGGGCCACCGCGATGCTCGACATCAGTGACGGGCTCGCCGGCGACGCCCTCCATCTCGCGGCCGCCTCGGCCGTCGGCCTCGAGATCGATCTCGAGGCCCTGCCGATCCACGCCTCGGTGCATGCCGAGGCGAGGTTGGCCGTGGAATCGTCGCCGGCCTTCGCCGCGACCGGGGGAGAGGACTACGAGTTGCTGGTGAGCATGCCGGCGGGGTTCGACGGGCGGGCGGATCTCGAGGCGGCCACCGGCACGGTGATCCGTCCCGTCGGTATGGTGGTGGCCGAGACGGGGGTGCGCTTCCGGCTCGACGGCGATGTGGTGCCGCTCGAGGGATTTCGGCACCCGCTCTAGCAACTCCGTGTTGACCCCGGATGGCCGTCTGCCCTAAGGTTCGGCTTCAACCAACCGTCGAGCCGAGGCGCATGACCACCATCATCGATATTTCCGCGCGCGAGATCCTGGATTCCCGTGGCAACCCGACCATCGAGGCGGAGGTCATCACCTCCTCAGGGATCATGGGCCGCGCGGCTGTACCCAGCGGGGCCTCGACCGGCGAGCACGAGGCCGCCGAACTGCGCGATGGCGATGCGACCCGCTACGGTGGCAAGGGGGTGCTCGCGGCCGTCAAGAACGTCAACGAGGTCATCGGCCCCCTGCTGGAGGGGATGACGGTCTCCGACCAGGTGGACATCGATGCGGAGATGGTCGCGGCCGACGGGACGGAGAACAAGTCACGGCTCGGCGCCAACGCCATCCTGGCGGTCTCGATGGCGGTGGCGCGGGCCGCGGCTGAGGAAGCGGACCTGCCGCTCTACCGCTATCTCGGGGGACCACTCTCCCACACCATGCCCGTCCCGTTGATGAACATCCTCAACGGCGGTGCGCACGCCAACAACAACGTCGATGCCCAGGAGTTCATGATCGTCCCGGTGGGTGCCGAGCGGTTCAGCGACGCACTGCGGATGGGTGTCGAGACCTTCCACGCCCTCAAGGCGGTGCTCGGCGATCGCGGTCTCTCCACGGCCGTCGGCGACGAGGGCGGCTTCGCGCCGATGTTGCCGAGCAACGAGGCGGCACTCGATGTCCTCGTGGAGGCCATCACCCTGGCGGGCTACACCCCCGGTCGAGAGATCGCCATTGCCCTCGACGTGGCGGCGAGCGAGATGTACGACGACGGCGCCTACGTCTTCAAGAAGAGCGATGGCTCGCGGCGCTCCGCCGCCGACCTCGTCGAACTCTATCGCGGCTGGTGCGAGCGATATCCGATCGTGTCGATCGAGGACGGCCTCGACGAGAACGACTGGGCGGGGTGGACCCTGCTGAACGACGCCCTCGGTGATCGGTGCCAACTCGTCGGCGATGACCTGTTCGTGACCAATGTCGCGCGGCTTGCCCGCGGCATCGACGAGGGCAGTGCCAATGCCATCCTGATCAAGGTCAACCAGATCGGCACCCTGACGGAGACCTTCGAGGCGATCGCGTTGGCGCAACGCCACGCCTTCGGGGTGGTGATCTCCCATCGCTCGGGCGAGACCGAGGACACCTTCATCGCCGACCTCGCCGTGGCCACCGGTGCGGGACAGATCAAGACCGGCTCGGCCTCGCGGACCGATCGGATCGCCAAGTACAACCAGCTGCTCCGGATCGAGGAGGAACTCGGTGGTATCGCCCAGTATCCCGGGGCTGGGCTGTACCCCTTGTGACCGCCGGTCGCTGGTTGACCTTGGCGGTCCTGGTCGCCGCCGCGGTCTTTGCCTGGACCGGCGGAGACTACGCCATGGGTGACTATCGGGAACTGGTCGCCGAGGAGGCCGCCACCCGGACCCGCATCGATTCCCTCAGGCTCGAGGCCGACTCCCTGGCGGCCTTTCGCGATTCGCTCCTGCGGGTGCCGGCCTTCCAGGAGCGGATGGCCCGCGAACGGCTGGGGATGATCCAGCCGGGCGAATTGATGATCCGCCTGGTGGAGGACACCAGCGCGGGCCCCACATCCCGCTGATTGCCGTTCCCTTCGGCGGGCCATCGGGCTACTTTGGCAACCCGGCCGGAGACGGCCATGCGGCTGGGTAGCTCAGCTGGTTAGAGCGCACGACTCATAATCGTGAGGTCGGGGGTTCGAGTCCCCCCCCAGCTATCGCCAAACGGGCCCGATGATCGGGTCCGTTCGACGTTTCAGCCCAGCCCCGACGCCCTCACGACGATGGCGCAACATTCCTCGCCACGGCCACGTATCATCCCTGTGCCCCGCGTGTGCGGCGGAACCTCGGCGCCCCGTCCCCCGTCAGGTAGTGACACCCCTCGCCGTTGCGCCTTCCTCCCCTGTTGTCTGCTGCCGGAGTCCATGTGGAGTCGTTCTTCGACGCGATCAGCGCCTTTCTCCTCAAGCACCCTCGGGGAGATTTTGCGCGCGGCGACGTGGTCTTCGCCCCGGTCGTGCCGTGGATGCCGTTGCTGATCCTCCTCGCGGCGGCGAGCCTGCTCGCGGTGTGGGCTGCCCGGCAACTCCGCAGCACGGCCCCGGGGGATCGCTGGGTCCTCGGCGGCATCCGGATCGCGGCGTTCCTGCTCGTCGGCTTCTGTCTGGCGCGACCGACCCTGGTCCTCTCGCGTGCCGTCGCCCAACGCAATGTCCTGGCGCTCGTCCTCGACGACACCCGCAGCATGGCCATCACCGACGTCGGTGGGCAGACGCGACTCGCCGCCATGCAGGAGGTCTTCGCCGACTCCTCCGAGCTGATGCGGCGACTCTCCGAGCGGTTCGCGGTGCGGCGCTTCCGGGCGGGTGCCGACGCGACACCGATTCCGGCGATCGGGGCATTGACCGCCCGGGGGAGTCGCACCGACCTGCCGGCTGCGATTGCCGCCGTGCGGGAGACGCTCGCCGACATGCCACTGGCGGGCATCGTCGTGGTCTCCGACGGGGCACAGAATGGTCCTGGCGACCTCGAGGCCGAGGTGCTGCGCCTGACCGCATTGGGGATTCCTGTCCACACCGTGGGTGTGGGCGAGGAACGCTTCGAACGCGACCTCGGGGTCGATGCCCTGCGGCTCCCCTCCGTGGTGCTCCTGGGCGGCGAGGCGCCCGGCGAAGTCATCCTTCGACTCCGTGGTGTGGCAGGAGAGCGGGCCCGCCTGACCGTCGAGGCCGGGGGACGGCTGGTGGCCCTCGACACCCTCGTGCTGCCGACCGATCGTGACCTCCTCGTGGTGCCGATCCGGGTGCCCGCCGTCGACCCGGGCGTGTTGGCGGTGCGGGTCTCGGTGGCCCCACTCGATGGCGAGGTGACCATCCTCAACAACCACGCCTCGGCGGTGGTCACGGTGCGCGAGGGCCCGGAGAAGATCCTCTACGTCGAGGGTGAGCCACGACCGGAGTTGCCCTTCCTCCGGCGTGCCGTGGCGACCGACTCGGCGCTGCAGGTGGTGAGCCTCGTGCGGACCGCGCGTGGGAAGCGCCTGCGGCTCGGGGTCGATGATTCC
>JAHEFN010000255.1:0-2555 GCA_024640185.1 Gemmatimonadota bacterium
CGCCTGCAGGCCGGGGACCTGGTGATCTCCGATACCGTGATCCAGATAGAGGTCGGGTCTCCGCTCACCACCGCAGCGGAGGTCGCCGATGTGGTGATTGCGGTCCGCGCGGGTGCGCCGGTCTATCTCCGCGGTGTGGCCGATGTCGTCGACGGTTTCGCGGAGCCGACCAACTATGTCCAGCACGCCGCCAGCGATGGAGTGACCGAACACGCGGTGACGATCGCCGTCGCCAAGCGGAAGGGTGCCAACGCGACCCATGTGACGGAGGCGGTTCGCACCAGGGTCAAGGAGGCCTCGGGACGGCTTCTCCAGGCGGGCATCGGGGTGACGGTCACCCGGGACTATGGTGAGACCGCAGCGGAAAAGGCCCAGGAATTGATCCTTCACCTGCTGCTGGCCACGCTGTCGGTGACCGCACTGGTCTGGCTCTTCCTGGGGTGGCGTGAGGCCGCCGTGGTGCTGGTCGCGGTGCCGGTCACCCTCGCGATGACGCTTTTTGCCTACTACGCGCTGGGATATACGCTCAATCGCATCACCCTCTTCGCCCTGATCTTCTCGATCGGGATCCTGGTCGATGACGCCATCGTCGTGGTGGAGAACATCTACCGACACCTAAAGATGGCCGACCGCTCGCCAGAAGTCGCAGCGGTCGAAGCGGTCGATGAAGTGGGCAACCCGACCATCCTCGCCACCTTCACGGTCATCGCGGCGATCCTGCCGATGGCGTTCGTGTCCGGGATGATGGGGCCCTACATGCGGCCGATCCCGATCGGCGCCTCGGTGGCGATGCTGGCCTCGCTGGGCGTGGCATTCGTGATCACGCCATGGCTCGCCTACCGGTTGCTGAAGGGGCACGTCAATGCCGCACCGGTGGATGCCGCACCCGTCGACGAACTCGAGGCCACGGGCCGCGTCGGGCGAATCTACGTCCGGATCATGACACCACTGCTTGAGCGGCGCGGCTACCGGCGGTCGCTGTATGCGGGCATCGTCGTCCTGCTGCTGCTCAGCGTCGGCCTCGTCGCGATCCGTGCGGTACAGGTCAAGATGTTGCCGTTCGACAACAAGAGCGAGTTCCAGGTGGTGCTCGATACACCGGAGGGCACCACCTTGGAGACCACCAACCAGGTGGCCGAGGAGGTCGCCGCCTACCTGCGCACCGTGCCGGAGGTGGTCAGCACCGAGGTGTACGCCGGGACCGCCGCGCCCTTCAACTTCAACGGCTTGGTCCGGCACTACTTCCTGCGTCGTGGGCCCACGGTGGCCGATGTACAGGTGAATCTCCTGCCGAAGGGAGACCGCGATCGACAGAGTCACGACATCGCCGTCGCGGTGCGTCCCGGCATCGACTCGATCGCTCGAAAGCACCTGGCCTCCGCCAAGGTGGCAGAGATCCCCCCGGGGCCGCCGGTGCTCTCGACCCTCGTCGCCGAGGTGTATGCCGCCGATGACTCGTCACGTCTCGCCGCCGCCGTGGCGGTGCGAGAGGTCTTCGAGCAGACGCCCGGCGTCGTCGATGTCGACTGGACGGTCGAGGCATCCCAGCCGAACCGGACCTTCCGGATCGATCAGGCGCGGGCGATGTCGGCCGGGATCAGCACCGAGCAGGTCACCCAGACGCTCTACGTGCTGTTGTCGGGGGCGCCGGTGGGGCACGCCGCCTCGAGCCTCTCCCGTGAGCCCGTGCAGATCGTGCCGCGACTCGCCCTGGATGACCGCACCTCGGTGGAACAGCTGCTTGCCATGCCGATTCCCACGGCGAGTGGCCCGCAGCCTCTCGGTCAGTTCGTGACCGTCGTCGAGGGGGTTCGGGAGGGGGTGCGGATGGCCAAGGACCTTCGTCCGACCATCTACGTGACCGGGGATGTGGCCGGCAGCATCGAATCACCGGTCTACGCCATCCTCGAGATGAATCGGCGACTCGATGCGGTGCGGGTCAACGGTGCGGAGATCACCCGATACAATGCCGTCCAGCCGGAGACGCTGACCGAGACCGCCATCAAGTGGGATGGTGAGTGGCAGGTGACCATCGAGGTCTTCCGTGACCTCGGACTCGCCTTTGCCATCGTCCTGCTGCTGATCTATGTCCTGGTCGTCGGCTGGTTCCGGAGCTACACCATCCCATTGGTGATCATGGCCCCGATCCCGCTGACCCTGATCGGGATCCTGCCGGGTCACGCGTTCTTCGGCGCCTTTTTCACGGCCACGTCGATGATCGGAATGATCGCGCTGGCCGGGATCATCGTCCGCAACTCGATCTTGCTGGTCGACTTCATTCAGCTCGCCGAGGCGCGTGGTCGCCCCGTGCGCGAAGCCGTGCTCGAGGCGGGGGCGGTACGGTTCCGGCCGATTGCCCTGACCGCGGCCGCCGTGGTCGTCGGCGGCATCGTGATGGTGCTCGATCCGATCTTCCAGGGGCTCGCGGTGGCGTTGATGGCCGGTGCCGTGGTCGCCACCCTGCTGACGATGGTGGTGGTGCCGTTGCTGTACTGGGAGTTGAAGCGGAAGGCGTGATGTGGTCAGGCGGATTCACCGGCAGTGCCCCCGACATG
>JAHEFN010000255.1:2655-4086 GCA_024640185.1 Gemmatimonadota bacterium
TCATTGGCCCTTGGCTGGTGGGTCGACCCGCGGTGGTTCCTGTTCACCGGCTTCGTCGGGGTGAACCTCTTCCAGTCCTCGATCACCGGATTCTGTCCACTCGAAAAGATCCTGGCCCGACTCGGATTCCCGGGCTGTGAGCGGCGAGTCGCGGGCGGCGGCCAGGCCGGGGTGTGAGTCGAATGCCGATGCCGGCGCAGCTGATCGAACGGGTTGCCGGGCGGTTTCGGATGCTCGGCGAACCGACGCGGTTGCGTCTCCTGCAGGCATTGCGATCGGGCCCGGCGACGGTGGGCGCCCTGGTCGAACGCACCGGTCTGGGGCAGGCGAATGTTTCCCGCCACCTCCAGATGTTGCATCGGGCAGGGTTTGTCGACCGGGAGCGGGATGGCAACCACGTCCGGTATGCCCTGCAGGACCACGATGTCCTCCGCCTCTGTGACCTGATGTGTGGTCGGGTGGAGGATGAAGTGCGCGGCGTTCACCGGGCCATCGGCGGCGGCTGAGCCGGGCCGGCCTCAGCTGACGCCGAGCTGGCGGAGTTGCTCGGTGGCGTTGGTGTTCGCCGGATTCAATTCGAGCGACTTGCGGTAGAAACGGATCGCCTCGTTGCGTTGCCCTGACTTGAGATGCCACTCCGCGTAGGAGTCCCAGGTATTGAACGAGCCGGGGTAGGACTCGGTGTTGAGCCGGAAGAGCACCCGGGCAGCCGGGAGGTTGCCGTTGTTCATCAGTTGGTACGCGAAGGCATTGATCTCCTGTTCGGTGAAGCCACCGGCGGTGGCGGGATCGGCTTTCCACGCCCGGTATCGTGACTCCATTGCCGTCACCCCACCGGCACGGAGCTCTGCGGCGAGCACCTGCCAGAATGCCGGCAGGGTGACCTGTCGCACGATGCTCTTGGGCACCGGTGGCGCCTCGACGGTCGGTGGGCTGCGATTGAGGAAATCGTTGATGTAGAGTCGGTCGCCGGTGGGCCCGCTGGCGATCCCGTTCGGGAAGGTGAACCTGGCCTCGAGGCCGTCACCATCCACCTCACCCGGCTGGGGGGCTCCGGCCACCCTGGTCACGACACCGTCGGCATCGATGCGATACAGTTGGTGGCTCTGGAACGCCGTGACGTAGAACGCCCCGCGGAGTTGGGCAATGTGTCCCAGGCCGCCACCGGGTATCAGGGCGAATTCGGACACCGCGCCGTCGCGAGTGACCTTCAGCACCCTGCCATCGGCGAAATTCACGACATGGAAGTTCCCATCGGGGGTCCGGGTGATCCCGTTGGGGCAGTTGAAGAGCGGGGAGGTCGCGAAGGTCGAGACCGCGCCTGCAGGCGTCACGCGAGAGAGCGAATTGGTGCGACAGTTGGTGACCGTGAGGTTGTCGATTGAATCCACGGCGATGCCGACCGGGCCAGCGAGGCCGCGGGCGAGGGTC
>JAHEFN010000024.1:0-853 GCA_024640185.1 Gemmatimonadota bacterium
TCGCCCGTGGCAATGACTATCCCGGGAACTTCTCGCACGTCGCCCTGGTGCACGTCGATGAGACGAGCCACCTGGTCTCGGTCATCGAGGCACACATCGAGGCAGGAGTCGCGGTCGCCCCGTTCGAGTCCTACCTCGCCGACAAGAAGTTGCGGTTGTTGTTGCTCCGGCCGCGGGCCGACCTCCCGGCCATGCAGGCCGACCCACTCCTGCCACACCGGGCGGCCAGCGGCATGCTCGATCGGGCTCGTGCCGGCCACATCCCCTACGACTTCGCGATGGACTACCACGACCCCGCGCGCCTCTTCTGTTCCGAGGTGGCCTCCTCGGCGTACCACGAGCGTGGTCTCGATCTCTGGGCCGGCATCTCGACGATCTCGAGTGAAGGGCTTCGGCGGTGGCTTGGGTCATTCGGGGTGGAGCAATTCGAGACGCAGGAGCCGTCCGATCTCGAGTATGACCCGCAACTGGTGGTCGTCGCTGAGTGGCGTGATGCCGAGTCCCTCGCCGATGACCACCTCGACAACGCGGTGACCGATGTGATGCTTGAGGGTGCCGAGCGCGGCGACAATCTGACGTTCGCGTGGTACGCCTTGCCACCGGCCCGGCTCGCCAAGGGCTACAGCTGGCTGCTGGAGCGGTTCGGTGGTGTCGGGCCGATCCCGGAGGGGATGACCGCCGCGGCGGCACTCCGCAACCGGAGCTATTCGGAGCGTCACGCCGCGCTTGCGGCCGCCGTGCGGGTGGCCGCCGATGCGTGGCAGGCCGAGCATGGTTATCCGCCGGCCTACTGGACCCTGGTGGAACTCGCTCGCACGGTTCAGGCCGATCAGTGAGTCACCGCAACCTTCGC